>JADJCA010000008.1:360000-611236 GCA_016703425.1 Myxococcales bacterium | reverse complement strand
ACCGCAGGCAACGCCGACGGCGCGAAGGTGAACGGAGGGCGACGGCGCCGCCGAGCCGGACGACGCGGCGGCTCCGAACGGCGCGAGCACGACGTTCCATGTTGGAGGTTTCGTCACGGGGCTGACGGGCGTCGGCCTCGTGCTCAGCATCGGCAACGAAGACGTCGTCGTGGCGGCGGCGAACGGGGCCATCGTGCCTTTCACGTTTCCAACGGCCTTGGCGAGCGGCGCGAGCTACGCCGTCGCCGTGAAGTTTCAACCCACGGGCCCGGTCCAGTCGTGTGCCGTCACCGGTGGCAACGGCGTCGTGGCCGGTCGCGACATCAACGACATCGAAGTGGCCTGCGAGACTGTCGCGTACGCGGTCGGCGGCAACGTCCTCGGGCTCGAAGGCTCGGGGCTCGTTCTCAAGAACACGGCGCAAGGCGCGGCTGACCTGTTGCCCATCACCCCCGTCGCGGGAGACGCCGGCGCGCCGGCCGTCAGCTTTCGCTTCAACAAGAAGGTCGAGAGCGGCGCATCCTTCGTCGTCACGGTCGCCACGCAGCCGTCTCAGCCCACGCAGAATTGCGTCCTCTCGGGCGATCAGGGGACCGTCGTGGCCGGTGAGGTCACCACGGTGACCGTGAGCTGCAACACGAACTCGTACACCGTCGGCGGGACCGTGGAAGGGCTGAGCGGCTCGGGGCTTGTCTTGAAGCTCGGGGCCACGGGACCAGAAATCGCCGTCAACACCCTCGAGTTTTCCTTTCCCTCGGTCCTGAAGAGCGGCACGGGGTATTCGGTCCTCGTGGCCGCGAACCCCACGGGGCCGTGGCAGACGTGCGATGTGAGCCAAGGGAGCGGCGTCATCGGTGGTGCGAACGTGACCGATGTGCACGTCAAGTGCTCGACGAATCCGTATTCCGTCGGCGGAGCCGTCTCGGGCCTCGCGGGCACCGGCCTCAAGCTCAAGAACGGCGTCGATGAAATATCCGTCGCGAGCCCGGGAGGCACCTTCACGTTTCCCACGAAGGTCGAGAGCGGGCAGGGGTATGCCCTCTCCGTCACGGGGCAGCCCACGAGCCCATGGCAGAGTTGCGACGTCACCGGCACCGGCAGCGGCGTCGTCCAAGGCGGCGACGTGAAGGACCTGGCGGTGTCGTGCAACACTTCATCGTTCAAGGTCGCGGCCAACGTGACCGGGCCCGTTGGCACCGGGTTGAAGCTGAAGAGCGGCACCGACGAGGTGTCCGTCGCCAGCGCTTCGAGCAGCGTGCCCTTTCCAACCCTCGTGGCCAGCGGGCAGACCTACGGCGTCACCATTTCGTCGCCGCCGCTGGGCGCCATTTGCAGCATCGCCGGCGGCACCGGCACCATGCAGGGCGCCGATGTCTCGGTCCCCGTTTCTTGCTCCGTCGGGACGGTGGCCGGCGGCTCGTCGACCACGAGCTCTCAGCCGGTGCCCCCCAACACGCTGCTCGCTCGTCGGGTGACGTTGCCGGTTGGGCTCAAGGTCGCGTCGCTCGGAGGCTACTGGAGCAACTCGTCGTGCAGTGTAAAGTATGCACTCTACAGTGATTCCGCCGGGGCTCCGGGCGCGCTCGTGGCGTCGACGGGGGTCGTCATCACGACGGGGTCGGGACCGAGCGAAGCGCTGCTCGCATCGGCCACCAACGTGACGGCCGGCGACTATTGGATCGCGCTGGTGCTGCAAACGGCCTGCAACGGCTACTTCGCCCCGACCGGCGGCAGCGGTTACGTGGCGAACGCTCTGCCCTTCGCCAACGGGTTCCCGGTCACGTTCGGAGCGGCGTCGCCGGGCGGAACGGGCCTCGACCTGGCCATGTTCCTTCGCGGGGCCCCGTAAGGGGCGCGCATCGAGCGCGGGGTGCTTTCGTAAAACGCAGTAAAATTCGGGACCTAGAAGGGGCAAGCCGATGTCAGGTCGGGCAAGGTTCCCTCACGGCCGCGCTCCCGCGCGACGAACAATCAACGACTTGCCGATGGCCTGCACCTTGCGTGGCCCCGGGGCATGACCTCGTCGGCGAAAGAGACCGAGCCCCGTGGCGAGAGGGATCCGGTCTTCCAGAGCGGGGTCCAACAGCGCGCTCCCCTCGTCATCGGAGAAGACGCGGACGCCTCGATCCTTGGGCGCCTCCATTCGGCCAAGAGCATCGACGTCGATCTCGGTGGCCTCGCTCGCATCGCGTCGCTCGCCTCGCGCACGATGACGCCTCAGCCGTGGACCGTGGATGGCGATCTCTTCGTCTCGTTTCGCGGCGGCATGAAGCCGCTCTTGCATCACGGCGACTTGCGCGTCCGTGGAAGCTTGCTCATCGACGACCACGCGTGGCTCATCTGCACCGGGAACCTCATCGTTGACGAGATCCTCTCCGACTATCGTCCCAGCGCGCTTGCGGTCGGGGGAAACCTCTCGGTCCCGCGCCTCGTCATGACGGGCGCGGTGACGGCGCTCGGCTCCGTCAAGGTCAAGGACGTCGCCTTCCTCCGTGAGGGGGCGCCGCCGCTGTCGACGGCCGGCGAGTTCGAGACGCGAACGCTGTTGCACTACGGGCCGGGCGCCGTCGACGCGCGCTCGCTCATCGTCTCTCGCTCCATCGACCTCCTGGATCGCGATCAGACGTTGCTTGGCGCCCCGCACCTCTCGGCCGATGCGATGGCGCCGAACGGCGTGCCGAGCGCTGGACCGGTCGCTGGCCTGCCCTTGGCGCTGTGCTTCGTTGCCATTGCCAAGGGGAGCCCTCCGCGCCTGCCGCCCCTGGGGCGGGAGTCGAAGCGCACCGAGACCAAAAAGATGGCTGCTCCTGAAGCCGCGCCCGAGCGACAATAGGCGCCGATGGCACGACTGCTAGGTATTCGCATCAAGAACTACCGCGCCCTGGCGATTTTCGCCCGGGTCAGGCGAGCACAGCAGGGCACCCGCCGCCGCGGCTCGCTGTCCATCGGTCCGAACGGCCCGGGAAGTCGACGGTGCTGGACGCGTTCGGCTTTGTCGCCGACTGCCTACTCGAAGGAGTTGAGGTCGCCTGCGACAAGCCCGCGCGCGGTGGCTTCGATCGGCTTCGAACCCAAGGTGCGAGCGGGCCTCTCGAGTTCGAGCTCTTCTTCGAAGATGACGACCCCGAGCGCCCCATCGTCTACGAACTGCATGTCGACGCCGTGAAGGGCGTCCCAGCGGTTGTCAAAGAGACCCTTCGTCAACGACAACAAGGGCAAGCCGACCACTTCCCTCGAGCTCGAGAGGCAGGGGTAAGGTTTGGGCGGGTCAGTCCGTCCAGTTCAAGGCCCAGAGCAAAGACTCCCTGAAGGTCGAACTGGCGGAACTCGACAAGCTCGGCATCGCGACGCTGGGCAACCTTGCCGAGCATCCACGCATCGTGCGCCTTCGAAGCTACATCGAGCAGTGGTACCTCTCGTACTTCGTGCCAGATGCGGCTCGGATCCTTCCCGCCGCCGGCGCGCAACGCTGGCTCGACCGGACCGGTTCGAACATCGGCAACGTGCTCCAGTACTACCAGCGACAGCACGCCGGCGAGTTCAAGAGCATCTTGCGGAGACTCGCCAAGGCCATCCCTGATTGAAGAAGATCACCCGGAGATCAGGCATAGACAAGCGGCTCCTTCTGAGGTTTGACGAGCGCGGATACCAAGACCCCTTTTACCAACAGAGCATGTCCGACGGCACACTCAAGATGCTCGCGTACGCCGTGCTCCTCGAAGACCCATCGCCACGGCCTTTCATTGGTATCGAGGAGCCCGAGAACGGCCTCTACGTGCGGCTCGTGGAGCGCCTCGCCAGTCAGTTTTCGACACGTGCAAACCGCGACACGCTCGCGACACAAATTCTCGTTACGACCCACTCTCCGTACTTCGTCGACGCGCTCAAGCCCGAGCAAGTGTGGCTGATTCGGAAAGGCGTCGACGGGCGCGCTAGCGCGGTCCGCGCCGCGGACGTGGGGACCATCCAGGCGATGACCGACCAGGGAATCCCGCTTGGCTCGCTCTGGTACAGCAACCACCTCGACGACGGTTCTCCAGAATGACGCTTCACGTGCTTGTGGAGGGCCCTTCGGAGCGTGCATTCATCGAGCGCTGGGGGCCGCGGCTTGTGAGGGACTGGACATCCGAGTGCATCCACCAGGGAAAGGGAACGCTGCCAAGATTCCGGCCCGCGCCCGACCCGAAGCCGTGGGCTGCCCGACCAACTACCGGCGAAGCTAGGGGTTTGCGTCGTCGCTCGAGCGTCCACCGATGCCGTGCTCGTCCTTGTAGACGCCGACAACGATGATCCAGCCGAACTTGTCGAAGCCATTGTCGCGACCGCCGGGAAGTTGCGCCTGAACTCAAGATCGCCGTTCAGCTCGCCATCGAGGAGACGGAGGCGTTCTACCTGGGCGACCTGAATGCCCTTGCCCGCGCATTCCCCGAGGCCGATCTGAGCAAGGCGCGCCGATACCAACCGGATTCGATTTGTGGGACGTGGGAGCTGTTCGGCAGAGTGGTTCGCGACGGTGGCGGGAACAAAGTCGCGTGGGCCGAGGCCATGGGCCCCGTGCTCACGACGCAAGCATCGAAGAGCCGATCGCCATCGTTGCGCGCTCTCATAGCGGCGATCTTGATGCTCGCGCGTCCGCCCCCGAAGAAAAGAGAGCACAGGCGCGGGCATCGCCACTCGCCGAAAGATCGCCGAGATTCAGGGCGGCGACGCTCGCTATGAGCTGACCGCCAGCGTGTCCAATGACCCGTTGACCACGCCAGCAGCTCGTCGTCGTCTGTGGCGACCCTATTCGGAGCCGAGCTTGCGCTCGAGGGCTTCGATGTGGGCGCGCACTTCCGGATCGGCTTGCCGCAGCGACGCCACCTTGCGGACGGCGCTCATGACGGTGGTGTGATCGCGGTTCCCGAAGGCGCGGCCCAACTCCGGCAAGCTGCACTTGAGGCGCTCGCGGCAGAGGTACATCGCCACGTGCCTCGCGAAGGCGATGCTCTTGTGTCGATCTTTCGACAAGAGGTCGCCGCTCTTCAGCTTGAAGTGGTGGCACACGACGCGTTGGACGTCTTCGACGCTGGTCTCGCTGACGCGCGCTGCGCCGCTGGCGGCGAGCTCGGCGCGCGCGAAATCAATGTCGATGGGGTGTTCGACGAGCGCGGCGCGCGCCGCCAAGCGAATGAGCGTGCCCTCGAGCTCGCGGACGTTGCTTCGCACCATTTGCGCGATGAACGACAGGACCTCGTCGCTGACCTCGAGGTTCTCCGTCTGCGCCTTCTTGCGCACGATGGCGACGCGCGTCTCGAGCTCGGGGGCCTGAACGTCGGCCACGAGACCCCACGTGAAGCGCGAGATAAGGCGCTCCTCCATCCGCTCAAGTTGCTGCGGGTATTTGTCGCTCGTGACGATGATCTGCTTGTCGGCCTGATGAAGCGCGTTGAACGCGTGGAAGAACTCTTCTTGCGTCTGCGTCTTGGAGGCGAGGAACTGGATGTCGTCGACGAGGAGGAGATCGCAGCGATCGCGATAACGCGCGCGGAACTCGCTCATGCCGTGGTCTTGAAGCGCTTGCACGAACTCGTTGACGAACTTCTCCGCGGACACGTAGACGATGCGCGCCGAAGGGCGCTCGGCGCGCACGCGGTGGGCGACGGCGTGAACCAGGTGCGTCTTGCCGAGACCGGTTCCGCCGCACAAAAAGAGCGGGTTGTGACGCCGCCCGCCGCCGCCGGCGGCGGCGACCGACGCCGCATGGGCGAGCTGATTCGACGGCCCAATGACGAAGTTCGAGAAGGTGTATTTGGGGTTCAGGCCTTCAATGGGCGGCGGCACGCTCGAGAGCGGCGATTCTTCGCGCTCGCGAACCGCCGGAGCCGCGCCGCTCGGGGCGCGCACCGAGAGAGGCCGCGGACGCACGGGCGATTGTGGTCCAAGCGCGGTGTGGGCGACGACCGGCAAGGGCAAGCTCTCGTCGATGGTCCACGCGATCTGAACGCTCCAGCCGGTCTGGGCGCGAATGTGATCCGTGAGCACCGGCAAGAAGTGATCGTCGACCCACTCGCGCACGAACTCGTCGCGCGCGCGCAGCGACAGCACGCCGTCGCTGAGGCCGTCGAACTGCACGCCGGAGAACCACTGGTCGAAACTCGCCGGCGACTTTGTGCGCGTGAACGCGACCGCGTCGTCCCAGAGCTTCTCATTCATGCTCGGCGTCTGCGTCACGTTCGTCGGCCCGCACTCATCTGATTGAAGCGAAATGAATCCCACCACAGCCCATCCGTGGACCTGCCATCGCCCCGAACGCTGGAGCGATGGGGCGGCGATCCGTTATTGAGTTTGCAGAATGCGTGTCGTCTGCGGCTCTCCCGAGAGCCACGGACATGAAAGCCACAAGTTATCCACAGCCTGTGGACAGCACGCGCCGAGGCTTGATGCTCGGCCCAACACATGGCTGAAGTTGTTCAGAAAAGTCATGCTGGCTGGGCTTCGAACAAAAGCGACCCCGCTCCTCGCCCTGCGAAACAGGGAGGATGGAAAACGCCCCTCGCCAGCCGCGCTTGGTACCGCGGGTCAACCCGGATGTTCGGAAAGCGAACACCATCCAGCAAAGGCGGCTGGCCGGTCGACACCACCAAGAGCGGCGAGGCGAGAAAAGGAGGTAGCACCCCTTTTCCAGACCCGTCACGTCCATAGTTGAGAAAGTGTCTAAAGTTGTGAAATGACGAGGTATTATTGGTTGTAGTCCGCCACTGAATGGTGCCCGGCCGCCCTGCAGCGGTGACGCTTGTGTGACAACTCCGCGACTCCCCTTGTGATTGTGAGCATGGTGCATCCTTCACGCATTCGCGGGGCTGGTTTTGACGCTGGTCGGGGTGTCAAGTCTCGCGATTGCCCTTTTTTTTAGCCGGAATCGTCGTGTCGGGCGGCCGCGCCGTGACGCACCGCGCCTCGATGGGGCCTTGCCGAAAACTGGTCCTTCTCACCGCCTCGTGGCTAGGAGTGGCGGATGCTGGTTGGCGGTCACGTCGTTCCGAAGGCGCGGGGCGAGGTCAGAAGGCTCGGACGGGGACTGCTCGTCCTGGGCGCGTGCCTCTCGCTCTCGCGCGTTGCCGGCGCCGAGCCGAGCACGACGACGCCGGAGCAGGGCTACGATCTCGGCGAAACCCAGGGAAGTCGCGGGCTCGCGCTCGGCGGCGCCCACTACGCGCTCGGGACGTCGACCTCGGCGATCTACGGCAATCCAGCCAATTTGCCCTTGGCGCGCGTCTATCACATCGAAGGCATGGGGGCCCTCTCGCCGGAGGCGCGGCTCCAGAGCGTGGGCGGGGCCATCGCCGATTCGTCAACGTCGAGGCTCGCCGGCGGCCTCGCCGCGAACCTCAACATGCTCGACCCCGACCGGCTTCGCCGCTCCTGGACGGACGTGCGCCTCGCCCTTGGCTTTCCCCTCGCCGACGCGATCTCCGTGGGCGCCACAGGACGCTACCTGCGCGCCACGCAAGCGACGACGCGGGGGCCTTTCGGCCCCAGCTTGGCCTCCGACGGCACCAAGGGCGAGCCGGTCTTCAGCGAGCTGACGTTCGACGCCGGCATCACGGTCGCCGCGACATCAGGCCTCCGTATCGGCGCCGTGGGGAAGAACCTCTCGGCGCCGGGCACGGCCTTCGCGCCGACGACCGTCGGCGGGGGCATCGGCTACCTCGGTCGCAACTTCGCCATCGAGGGAGGTGGGCTCGCGGACTTCACGACCTTCGCGAGCACCACCGGGCGCGTCATGGCGGGCGGCGAATATTTTCTCCTCGATCGTATCCCGCTGCGCGTGGGCTACCGCTTCGATCAGGGCACCAAGACCCACGCGGTCTCGGGCGGCGTCGGCTACGTCGATCGCCGATGGAGCGTCGAGTTTGCCGCGCGCCGCGACGTCGTGGCCGATCAGCCCATGACGAAGCTCCTGCTCGCGCTTCGGTTCTTCTACGACTCCGGCGGCGCGCCGGCCGGTGATCCGGAGCTCTGAGGGCGTTCCCCCTCGCTCCGCCCATCGGCTCGTCAGCCGAAGAGCGCGCGCTCGAAGAACTTCGCGAGCGACCCGGCGCGCCTTTCGCTTCGTCGAAGGTGTCGGCCGCCGACGTGGCTCGCGCGCGTGATCCACTCGAAGGCGCGCGGGTTCTTGAACCAGTCGTCACCGAAGAGCTCGACGAGCTCTTGGTCCAATGGGGGACCGTCGAGGTAGGCCAAGAAGCGCGACTCGTCGCCCGGGCGAGCGAGCGGCCACGCGCCGCGGAGGGCTTCGGGCATGGGCCGCTGAAAGAGGCGACGCGTCACGTCTTCGAGCGCCTCGGGCTCGTGCGCCAAGACAAGCCGCGCCGCCGAGAGGCGCGCCTCGCAGAGAAGCGCGCGCATGACGCATCGCGCGTCGCTTCGGGCGCGGTCGGGGCTCGTGCCCAAGACGCGGCGGTGAAAGGCGGCGCTCGCAGCCAGTGCGCCGAAGAGCGCCGCGAAGCGTTCGCCGTCGAGGTCTTTCGGGCTGCGGCGAACGACGAACGGCAACGTCCGCGGTGCAAGCGCGCGCCGCAGCGCGCGGCCGAAGTTGGCGAGCAAGAGGGCGAACGACGAGGCGCCAGCCACAGCGCGCGGGAGCGCGAAGCGCAGCGTCAGGCCTTTCGTGTGGACTTGAAAGAGCTCCTCGAGCCAGCGATTCGTGAGCCGCGAAGGGAAGCTCGGCGTTGCCTCGCGCGCGAAGCCGTGGACGATGCCCTCTCCAAGGGTCGGCTCGCCGCCCTTGACGAGGCCGCCCCGGCGCGAAGGCTTCGCGGTGCATGCCGTCGGTGCGAGCGAGGAAGTCTTGCGCGAGGGCCCGTGAGCCCGGCGACGGGCGCTCGGTGAAGGTTGGCAGCTTCTCCCGGATTCGGCTCTCGACCTCTCCGAGCCGGCTCTCCACCTCGCGCACGCGATCGGCGAACGGTCGCGCCGCCATGGCGAGGTGATCGAACCACTCGCCCACGCGAGGCGCCGGTTCGGTGAGGGCCGCGTGAAAGGTCTCCTCCCACGAGCAGAGGCGCGCCTCGCCGCCGAGGGGGCGCACGAGCGGGGCCCGCTTCGCCTCGTTGAGGGTGCGCCGCGCCGGATACGAGAGCCGCAGATAGAGCAGCCGCACGAGCCACGGGCTCATGCCGCGCACGAGATCGGCGTCGAGGAGCGAGGCGGGCAGCGTCGCGACGAGCTCGATGGCCCGGAGGCCGCTTACCGTGCGATGCGCCTCGAGGGGCGACTCGGCGTCTTCGAAGGTGCGAGCGGCGCGCTCCTCGGCCACGACGGCCTGCTCCACCATGCGATCGAGCGAGGTGAGGTCGGTGGGGGCGCTCATGAGAGGGGGCAGGGTCGCGCGTTAGCCGTGGATCGTCGCACGAGCCTCGGCGGCAAGCTCTCGTACGATACGACCTTCTTGCACGCTGAGCAGCTCGAGTCGCTCAACCACGCGGCTTCGTTCATGGGTGCCGCCGGCGGCGCGCACCGCCAGGTCGACCATGTCGGTGTAGTGGCGCGCCTCCACGGCGAAGAGCTCTTCGTAGAACGCCGCGAGCGCGGCCTCCCGGGTGCGGTCGAGGCGGTCGAGCAGCAAGCGGAAGCGCTCGCAAGAGCGCGCCTCGATGAGGGCCGCCACGAGCAGTCGGTCGACGAGCCCAGCGTTTCTTGGGAACGGCGAGGGAGGCAGCTTGCCGATCTCGGCACGAAGCTTCGCCGCGTAGGTGTCGACGTCGGGCGGGCCGAGCACGATGCCGCGCGCTTCCAAGAAATCGACGACGCGTGAGAAGTGGTCGAGCTCCTCGCGCGCCAAGTCGACCAGCGCACGCACGATGCCAAGATCTTGCGGGTGCCGCGCCGCGAGCGACAGGGCGTTGGTCGCCGCCTTCATCTCGCAGTGGGCGTGATCGGCCAGGATCGCCGCCAAAGAGCCTTCCGCAAAGGACGCCCAAGTGGGATCGCTCGGCACCTTGAGGCAGAACATGGTGCTCGTGCGATACCACATCCGAGGCGCCCCTCGGTTGGCTCCCCGCGGCGGCGATGCCGGGCCGCGTTCACCGCTTTCTCAGACCTCTGCGTCCGCCAAGGAACGCCGCGCCGGCAAGCAGCGCGACGGCGACGAACGCCCCCAGCGAGAAGCCGTCCTTCTGCCAGGTGAGGCCCGCCGCCAAGACGCCCGCGAGCGCGCCTGCGAGCGCCGCTTCGCGGGCCCTGGCCTCGCCGCCGTATCGGCCCACGAGGAATCCTCCAGCGAATCCTCCGGCTGCCATGGTCAAGAGCGGCAGCGCGACGGTGACGAAAACCACCACGGCGCGCTCGCCGCCGGCGAGCTTCGAGAGGGCCTCGCCGAGCGGCGCTTCGTCGGTCACGGCGCCGACGATGCGGGTGAACGCGGCGCGTTTCAGGGCCTCCGCGAGCCAGGCCAGCGGGAGCCACGCCAAGAAGACGGCGAAGGCGCCGAAGCCGATCCATTGCCACCGGGGGCGTAATTCCGCCTCGTCGGCCTCCTTGAGCACGACAAGGCGTCGCTTCTTGTCGGCCATCTCGTGAGGGAAGAGTACACGCGGCAGACCCGAGGGCGGGCGCCTAGAGTCGCCTGCGCCGCGCGCGGCAGACGTGCAGGAAAGCTCGCGCCCAAAGCGCCTCGAGCGCTATAAGGACGCCGTGTCCGGTGAGGCCGATGCTTCCCTCAGCAAGGTCGAGATTCGCGTCCGCTTTTGCGAGACCGACCTCATGGGCATCGTGCATCACGCAAACCACCTCGTTTACTTCGAGGCGGGGCGGGTCGAGTGGCTTCGGCGTCGCGGCGTCACGTACGCCGAGTGGGCGACGCGAGGGGTCCACTTGCCGGTCGTCGACGCGGGCGTTCGCTACCGCGCGCCGGCCTTCTTCGACGACGTGCTGGTCGTTGAGACACGACTGACGGAGCTCCGCTCGGTCTCGCTTCGCTTCGACTACCGTCTGCTCCGCAACGGTCGGCCAGGAGACGTAGGGCCCTCGGCGCCGGTGCTCCTGGCGGAGGGGTTTACGAAGCTCGCCTCCATCGACCAGTCCCACGCGTTGCGCAAGATCCCCGACGATGTGGCCGCGATTTTGCGCGCCGGCGAGCAAGACAGCTCATGACGCGGTCGGCGCGACGGCCACGAAAAACCAGAGAGTGGCGCGCTTTCTCGGGGGTTGTTAGGATGGGCACCTCCATGCGGAGCGCCCCGCAACCGTCCCGTCGCCCCGAGGCGTTCGCCTTCGCGCTCTTTTGCGCGCTCGCGTTCGCGTGCGGGTGCCAAAAAACCGCGTCGGAGCGCCTCGTCGGAAAATGGCACGGCATCAAAGCCGAGGGCGTCGTGCCGGAGGCGCAGCAAGCGGCCAACGAGGCCGCCACGGGCATCGACGTCGAGTTCAAGAAAGACGTCGTCCTGATCAAGCCGGCGCGCGATCGCGACCCGATGACGTCGCCCTACGTTGTTCTCAAAGAAGACCGACGCTCGGTGATCGTCGTGACCGAGCACGACGGCGCCCGCGACGAGCAGACGCTGACGCTCGACACCGACGACCTCATGCGCTGGCAAGTCCTCCCGGGGAAGACCGTCACCTTCGAGCGCGTCGGTGGCGACAAGGCCAAGGGCGCGGCCTCGGCCTCGGCGTCCGCGTCAACGCCGTGAGGCTTCGCGCGACACGCGGAGCGTGAGCGTTCGGTCGCCACGCGTGACCACCATCACCACGTCGTCCTGCACCGGGCCGGCGAGTCGTGCTCGCGCGTCCTCCATGTTCTTCACTTTGACGCCGTCGATGTCTCTGAGCTGATCACCGGCAAGAAGTCCGGCGCGCTCGGCGGCGCTCCCGTCGGCCACCGAGACGAGGGACACGGCGCCGTCGTCGGTGGTGCCCAGCGTGACGGCGACGTTGCCGCTGGCGTTCGCCTCGGGCGCTTGCGTCCCGTGCTCCTTGGCGAGCACGATGCGGACACCGCTCGTGGGACGACCCGGCGACACGCGGATCGCGGAGGCGCGCCCTCGACCGAGCTCCGCCGCGAAGGCCTCGAGGTCGACGGAGCCTTCGGGCAACTCGCCGAGGCGAAAGGCTCCCCGCGCGTCGCTCACGGCGACCCCGCTGGCCGGCGCGAGCGCACCCGCCGGAACCCAGGTCGGCGCGTGATCGCGCGCGACGCGGGCCCCCGCCACGGGGCGCCCGTTCTCATCGACGACCTCGCCTTCCACGACGCTCTCGGGCTCGAGGACAAGGCGTCCCACGTCGAAGCCCGTGTCGTTCTTTCGTGCGTCGACGTCGAAGGACTGCTCGAGCTTGGCGTGGCCCCGCGCGCGCACCAGAAGCCGCACGCGACCCGGCTTCACGCCGTCGACGCGAAACTCGCCGCGCGCGTTGGTCGCGGTCCTGACGCGCGTCATGTCGGAGAAGGCGACGACCTCCGCGCCGCTGAGCGGACCCTCGCGGCGGCCGCGCACCTCGCCGACCACGGCCTCGCCGCGGGCCATCGTGATGGCCAGGGTGGCGGTGGCAGCCTCGACGCTGAAGGCGTGGGGAGCGAAGCGAGGGTGAGTGGCGGTGACGCGGAGCGGTAGGCCTCGCGTCGCCCCGGCGCGCGCCTCGCCGCGTGCATCGGTGAAGACGGTGGTGCGAAGGGGCGTGGCCGGGTCGAGCGACGCGAGCGTGAGCTCGACGCCATCGACGGGGTAGCCGCGATCGTCCTTCACGCGAAGCTCCACGCCGTCGCGCGGCTCCGGAAGCACGATGCGGACGTTCTTCTTCGCGCCGCTCTCTACATCGACGTTCATGCGTGTCGAGAGGCCCCCTTCGACCTCCGCCATCAACGTGAGGGCGCGAGGCAACGCTGCGAAGGCAAAGCGGCCGTCGTCGCCGGTCCGGACGATGCGCTCGAGCGACCCTTCGCGCGCGAGCGCTGTCACCCGCGCGCGCGGCGCCGGCTGCCCGCTCGCAAAGACAACGGTGCCTTCAAGGAGTCCGCCTTCGCCAAGGACGAGGTCGGCCGTGATCCGCGCGCCGGGCTCCAAGAGCAAGACGAGGCTCGCGGCCTCCACGTATTGCGGGTGCTTCGCCACGACGCGGACGCGGCCCGGCGACACGGGTCTGAGACGGAACGTGCCGTCTTCACGCGTCGTCCACGGCTCCGTTGCCCCGGGGTCCGTTGCACGGGCGCCGGCCGCGGCCACAGGTGTGACGCTCGCGATGATGGCCCGCGGGATCGGAGGGACCGGGCCCGGAACGACGCCCAGCTCGCCGCGCGGAACGAGGGCCCGTGGGCCTGGCAGCGCCGCAGAGAAGAGCGCGTTTCGAAAGTCGGCGCGTCGCGGGTCGTCGTCGATGGGCAGGCCCGCGAGATCGCTTCCAACGACCGTGAGCGATGCGCCGCCAACGGGAAACCCGCGCGCGTCGACGACACGTCCTTCGAGGGTGCCAGCGCGGGGCAGCACCACGCGGACGGGCCCTTTCGCGCCGCTTGGCGCCGGTACACCGGAGCGACTCACGAAGCCGGCAGCGCTCGCGGAGACCGTGGCGACCTCCGCCGCGATGGGGCCAAGCCGGGCGAGCCCGCCTGGTCCCGTGAGCTGCTCCAGCGGGAACGGCGAGAGACCGTCTTCCGCGAGGACGACGTTGGCTCCGCGCACCGGAGGGGCGCCGCGCTCGTCTTCCGCAACGACGAGCACATCGACGTGTCGGCCCGGCGCTAGCCGCAAGAGCACGGTGCGCTCCTCACCGGCGACCAGTCGCACGTCGAGCTCCGTGGGCGCGACGAGGCTTCCCTTGAACGCGCGGAGCGCGTAGCTGCCCGCGGGGAGCGAGCCGATCTCGACGTCACCGCTCGACGTCGTGACGGCGGAGCGCGCTTCGCCGAGGCCCGCTCCGGCGATCTCGACGCGCGCCTCGCCGACCGGCTTGCCGCCTTCGTCGACGGTCCGGATGCGGGCGCGTCCGAGTCGCCGCAACACGATCTCGCAAGGCTTGCCCTCCGAGGGAAGGTGCGGGAGCGCTCCTCGTAGCCGTTGGCCCGTGCGACGACCACGAAGGGGCCACGGCCGAGCTTGCCGACGCGCGCAGCGCCTTCTTCGTCGGTCAACGCGCCCACGGGGACCGGGCTGCCCGCTTGAACCTCGACCTCAGCACCCTTGATGGGTCGGCCCCCTTCGTCCTTCACGCGAACATCGACGGTGTGCTCGGCGTAGAGCACGAGCGTTACCTCGCGAGGGTCGCCGGCGATGGCGAGCATCGTGGCCTCGCGCGCCCGCGAGGCGGCTTCCGCGAGGAGCCAATAGGATCCCTCGGGCAGCTTCGGCAGCGAAAGACGGCCGCTCGCGTCGGTGACGCCCGAGGCGGTCGGCAGGAGGCCTCGCTCACCGTCGCGGAGCGCCCGGACACTCGCACCGGCCAGGCCCTTGCCTTGCTCGTCGGTCACCGTGAGACGAAGCTCCGCGGCACCACGCGCGGCGGGCGCCATGGCGGCGCTTGCCTTTGCCGGGCGCGGCGCGACGCGAAGACGCTCGCCTGGGACTAGCGCGACGGCAAAGAGCGCGAGCCACAAGAGCAGCTTCGCGAGAGCGCGCCGCGCGCTCTCGGGGCCTGCGCCAGGGGTGGCCGCGGCCGGGGATCGGGGAGCGCGCTCCACGAGGCCGATGCTACGCTTACCGGCGGCGAGTCGGTGAGCCTCGCAGCGCCGAAGCCATCCATCATGACTCCCACGCCAAACCGCGCCCCGAGACGACCGACGCGCAGCGCCGTCACCTTGGGCCTCTTCGTGGCGGCGTGTTTTGCCGCCTGTGGGCCCAAGAAGCCATCGCTCGCCGACGAGGACAGCCGGCGGCCGGGTAGCGACGCGGGACCGCAGTTCGTGGTCGACGACAGTGCCCCGCAGTGCGGGGTCTTGGAAGACGGCGGGCCATGCGGCTGCCTTGAGCTTTCCATCTTGACCGATCTACCGAACCTCTACTTCGTCCTCGATCGCTCGGGCAGCATGAGCGAAAACAACAAGTGGCAGACGGTGCGCACGGTTGTCGCGCAGACGCTTGTGAAGCTCGGTCCGCGCGTGAGTTTTGGCGTGACCACTTACCCACGCGCGACCTCCAGTTGCGACGCCGGCGTTGAGGTCATGCCCGTCACGCAGGGGGACGCGCCCGCGGGGCGCTCCGGTCCCGCGGTCCTAAGGTTTCTCAGCGCCACGAGCGGCGCCGCCAACGGCGGCACGCCGACCGCGGGCACGCTGCGCGGCGTCATGCCGTCGCTCGCCGCGCTCTCGGGGCGCACCTACGTCGTTCTCGCCACCGATGGCGGACCCAACTGCAATGACGCGGCGGCCTGTGACGAGTCGACGTGCATTCCGAACATCGAGGCGGCGGCACCCGAGTGTCAGCCGAACAAGGCACCCAACTGCTGCACCGCCGCGCTCCTGGGAGCGACCAACTGCCTCGACGACGCAGAGACTGAGTCGGCCGTGGCGGCCCTCAAGGCCGCCGGCATCGACACCTACGTCATCGGTGTGCCCGGCAGCGGGCCCTACGCGGCGCTCCTCGACAAGCTCGCCGTCGCCGGCGGCGCGGCGCGGCCTACTTCGCCGAGGTACTACCGCGTCGACTCCACCGACGCCGCCGCGCTCGAGGTGGCGCTCCGGGCCATTGCCGCGAAGGTGACGGCGAGCTGCGAACTACCCATCAATCCGCCGCCGGCCGATCCCACGAGGCTCAACGTCTTCTTCGACGACGTCGTCTTGCCCGCCGATCCGGTCAACGGTTGGCGCTACGAGGCCGGCAAGGTGACGCTGCTCGGCGAGGCGTGCCAACGCCTGACGGCTGGCGAGGTCCTTGGGCTGCGGGTCGTTGCCGGGTGCCCGACGGTGGCCCCGCGCTGAGCGCAGGGCGCCGCCAACCATGGCCTCGTCCGTTCAGTGGAGCGTGTACCAGCGACCTTGATGTTCGACCATCGGCAGCGAGGCCTTCGCGATGGCCGCCTCGCCCGCCTCCTCCAAGAGCCGTTGCTCGAGTTGGCCTTCGCGGAGGAGCGCGCGGCGCTCTTCCAGCTCGTCGGCTTCTTCACGCTCCCAGCGCGCCAGCGTGGCCTTCGAACGACGTCGTCGTTTGATGTAGCTTGCACCCAAGAGGCCAATGACAAAGATCCAGAGGAGTGAGCCCCCGGCGAGCACCGGCAGCACGGTGTAGCGTTTCGAGAGCCCCTCGCGCCATTGGAACTCAAGCTTGCGCAAGTCGCTCCCGTAAGCGTCGCCGAGAGCGGCCTCGAAGGCCTGCCCGCCACGAACGCGCTCCACGAGGGCCATGAAGCGCTGCTTGTCGCCTTCACGCAGCAAGAAGCGGACGAAGTCGGCCGATTGCGCGTACGCCGTCTGCACCTCTTGCCGCGACCGCTCTGCGCCGAACTTCTTGTCGACTTCGCTGAGCGGCGCGAGCGTGCCGCCAATGACGCCCGTCCACAACGAGTGGAGTCGCTTGAAGCGATCCTCGCCCGACACGTTGATGGCCAGCCCCTCGTGGAACCAGCGCGGCACGGAGCGCGCATTGAGCGTGGCGTCGTCGAGGGCCACATGGGCCAGCTCATGGCGAAAGACTTCGCTCAGATCTTCTACCTCGCCGGCCGGTTCCGGCGGCTTCAGCGTGAGGAGCACCAGCCCTGCGCCGCGGTAGGCGAGTCCTGATGCGTAGGGCGGCGGCGGCAGCCCCTCGGGCGCCAGTTGAGACATCTCTTCGAAGGTCGGCGCGACGCGGACTTCGACGCGCTCCAAGACCTTGTGACCAAAGGTCGCCGTGAGGTGGGCCTTGACCTCCTCGGCCTCGCGCACCAGCGGTTTGACCAGCTCGCGGGCGCGCGGCGAGTAGCGAAGCTTCATCCACCCGAGGTCTTCCTCGAGGTAGTCCGCCGGTACGGGAGGCACGCGGGCGCTCGCGACGTGGGTGACGAGCGGTGCATCGCCGGGGCTCGGCTCTGCCGGAGCGTCTGCCCTCGCGGGTGCAGCGCCGAAGAGCAGGGCGACCAAGAGCAGCACGCGGAGGAGCACGGCTCGCGCGCGTGCGCCAAAGAAGATCTCGTTCGCTTGTGCGGGTGAGCTTGCCATGCGTCCGTCAGCCGTGAGCGAGCGAGGGGCGAGCGGTCCGCGTGAGGGGCCGGCTCGGGACCGCGAGGTCCGTCCTAACGACCAGGAGGGAGCGTAGCTCGATTGATGTGTCGCGTCGCGGTGCCAGGCGCGCTTGGGCTCGGGTGGGGCATTTCCCCCCAAGGCAGTCAGGCGACGCGTCGGGCATGGGCCTGAAGGTAAGGAGGCGTCGGGCGACGTCAACGGGGCAGGAGCACGTTCACGTCGGCCAAGGCGCGCGCGAGGGCGCTCGGGAGTTCGCTGCCGGGGGCCGGTGGGTCAGGGGCTCAGGGGACTAGTCCGAGCAGCGGAGCGAAGGTGGGCGAGCGGGCGGTCACCAAGGTCCGGGTGTCGCGTGGCGTGGCCACGAGCAGGACGGCGATGACGACCAGGAGCGGCGGCGACAGAACCGCGAGCCGACGCGAGCGGCTGAGCTCGTGACGCGCACCCAAGGCCGATGCGAGCGTAAGCGCCGTCACGTCGATGAACAACGACGCGGCGGTCGCCGAGAGCTTGTCGTGCAGGAGGCGCACGCCTGCGAAGAGGAGCACGAGCGCGACCGCGTGGAGGACCGCGCCGGCGGCGTTGTGGAGCGCGCGAGAGGTGTCGTGCAGTGCAACATGAAATGCAACGAGGCGCCTCGCGACGAGGGCCGCGAACGCGAAGAGCGCCAGGGCCGCGAGCGCGAAGGTAACCCCGCCGAGAGGCCTGTGATGCGTCGTCGCCCCCAAGGTCGCCGCCAAGGCGAAGGCCGCGGGCGCCCAGATCACGAAGACGGCGCTCACGAAGGCGCGCACGCTGGACCAGTTCCCGCCGGTCATCGCGCGCAGGCCTTCGTGGGCTTCGCGCAGGATCAGAATGGCGAGGACTGTGATGGGCGTTGCGATGGCGGCCATGAGCCACCAACCGAGGCGGGCACCCTCGAGGCGAAGCGCGGCGGGGCCGGCGCCGAGGAGCGCCGCGAAGAACCCGCAAGTCAGGGCCGTGCCCAGCTCGATCAGGGGCGCCCGGGCCACTCGCCGCTCTGCGCCGCTGTCTTGCCGGTCCACGGCAGAACGGTATCAGAAAGGATCGAGCACTTCGAAGGAGCGCTTGAGCGTGACCTCCTCGAGGAGCTCGGAGGCGCCGTGCGAGCCCTCGAGCCATCCGAGCCGCGTCGCGGCGCTCGCGTCGAGCCCACCGAAAAGGAGCGACGCGAGCCGCGGCAGCGTGGTGGTCAGGCGAGTCGGCTTCTCGACGCCGTCGGCTCCCCAGCGGTGCGGAGCGCCGACCCCTACGTCGAGCTCGAGGATGCCTGCCGTCGGCGCTCCGGCGGCGTCCAACGCCCGTGGGAGATCCAAGATCTTGATCATCGGGCCGGCGGCGAGCGTTCCGATGGGATGTTCGACGAGCGCCGTGCCCTCGGCGCCCTGGTCGGCATCGACGAGGGCCCAAGCCGTTGGATCGTCGGCGGCGACGGGGAGTGTCATGAGGCGCACCTGATCACGCTGAGACCCGAGGGCGCCCAAGAGCAGCCGCTTGCATTCGTCGTCGATGGCGACGAGCTCTTCGACGTCGAGCCGAACGGCCGCGTGGGGCTCCCTTTGCTCGTGCGTGAAGGCCGCATAACCCCGCACGCCCTCGCCCCCTGGCAGCACCACCACATGCCGGCGCTCGCAGAGGTGCTTCTGCTCCCAGAGGCGCTCCGGTCTCTCGAAGAGCCCTGAGCTTTGATGTGCATACTGCACGTAACACGCCTCGACGGAGGCGCGGTCTCGGCCCGTCGCGGCCCGCAGCGGCGCGCTTCGCGCCGCCGACACCCAGTCTTCGGGGATCGCCGCCGGCGACGTCTCAAGGCGCACCGTCGGCGCGACGGGCGCGTAGCCGAGGCGCCGGTAGAAGCCCTGCCGGAAGGGGTGGAGCAGCGCGAGGACATCGCCCCGCTGACGCGCTTCGTCTTCAAGGGCGCTCATCAAATAGGCTGCCAGGCCGCGCCCGCGGGCGTGCGGCGCGACGCCCAACGAGGCGATGCCGGCGGTCGCGACGGCGCGCCCGCGGAAGAAGGTGACAAGCGAGAAGAGGAACGCGTGGGCCAGCGCCTCGCCCCCAACGTCTAGGACGCGGAGTGACGCCAGCGGACCGAGCGGGTTCTGCTCGAAGTTGCGCTGTCGGGCAGCGACGCTCCGACCGTCGGGAAAAGCGCCGACGTGAATCGCCAGCAGATTGTCGAGGTCGCCTAGGGTTGCGGGGCGGACGCGGGGGGAGATCATTCGTGCGCGAGGCTGCGGGACGCGGGCCCTGCAGAGTAGCCGCCCCGAAGCGGCTCTGGTAGGTCACGTGCTAGCGATGACTGGGGAAAGCACCGAAGGGAAGGGGACCGCCTCGACCGACGCCGTCGGAACGACGGACTCGACGGACGCGATACGGGCCCATGGCAAAAGTGGCCGACTGGGTGGGGCGCGCGCTGATTTCGTCGCGAGCCTCGGTCGAAAGGTCGCCGACGCACGCGTCGTCTTGAGCGGCGTCGAACGGGACCCGGCGGCGCGCGCGCCTCGCGATGACCTTCGGCGCAAGCTCCACGCGCTCGGCGCTGGCTCGCGGCTCCTGCGCTTCGAAGCCCTCGCCAACGCGCTCAGCGAAGCGGAGTCGATTTTGGAGCGGGCCGGGACCGCGGGGCGGGCCACGGCGCCCGACGTCGAAGCACTGGCGAAGCTCTTGGACGACCTCCCGGCGCTGGCATGGGCCGACCCAGCGTCGCGCATGGGTTCGGCGAGCGAGCCGCCGCGCGCCGCGCGCCATACGGCCCTCGTGATAGGCGACGAAGACCTCGCCGCGGCGCTCGCGGAACTGCCGGAAGAGAGCGCCCAGTTCGACTGCGAACGCACCGACGACGAGCAGCTCGCCTTCGAGCTCGCGCGCTCGATCTTGCCCGACGTCATCGTTCTCGATGGTGACAAGGCGGCCGGCGCTGAGCTCGTCGAGGCGCTGCTCGACGATCCGGTGACCGAACCGATTCCTATCGTGGTCCTCGTTGCCCCGGCGAGCGAGCACGCGGGCCGCTACGTCGCCCTCGGCGTCACGCGCGTGTTGTCGAAGCCCGTCGCTCCCTCGGCGGTTGTGCAGGCGTGCACCGAAATCGCCGAGCAACGTAGCGGCGCCCCACCGCGCGTGACGCTCGGGAGCCTCAGCCTGGAGGAGCTCAGTGAGCGCCTCGGCAACGACCTGCGTCGTGCCCTCTTAGATGGCGTCGATGCGGCATCGCTCAAGCGCTCCGTGGCCTTCGGCGATGGCGCCGAGATCTACGGCGCCATGTGGGGCGCCATCGCGAGGATTCGCGAGATCGTTGCCACACGAAGCGACGGCGCCGTGCGGATGACTGCGACGGGGCCCGAAGGCGCGTTGACCTTGGCGCCCTGGCTTCACGCCGAGGTCCCAGCGGCGGAGCGCTCGCGCGGACGCGGCGCCGCCGTCGACGTCCAGCTCGAAGGTCGCAAGGTCATCGTCGCCGACGACGACCCCGGCGTGACCTGGTTCATCTCCGATCTGCTTCGGACGAACGGGTGCATTGTGCATGAAGCTCTCGACGGCCAAACGGCCCTCGACATGGCGTTTCGCATCGCGCCCGATCTCGTCGTGAGCGACATCCTCATGCCTGGCCTCGACGGCTTTGCCCTCTCGCGCGCCTTGAAGCGCGACGTCGCGCTCCGCGACGTGCCGATCATCCTCCTTTCGTGGAAAGAGGATCTGCTCCAGCGTGTGCGCGAGCTCGGCGTGAGCGCCTCCGCCTACCTACGCAAGGAGAGCGACGCGCGAGCTGTCATCGCGCGCGTGCGCGAGGCGCTCTGGGCCAAGTCGCGCGTCGAGCAACGTCTTCGCGGCGGGGCCGAGGTTCGCGGTCGCCTCGACGGCATCACCGTCCGTTCGCTCCTCGAGATCGTCTGCCAGCAGCGACCTCGCTCCCGCGTATCCATACGCGACGCTTGCTTCCTCTACGAGGTCGACATCCACGACGGCGCGCCGCGCCGGGTGACGCGCACCGGCGGCGACGGCAGCTTCGAACGCGGCGAACGCGTCATCGCGTCGATGCTCGGCGCGTCGGCTGGTTGGTTCGTCGTCGCGCCGCATGAGGGGCCGGCCACCGGTGAACTTCAAGGGACGCTCGCGTCGCTCCTGGCGAAGCCCGTCGCGACGGCGCGCGGGGCGGCTCACGCACTCGCCGGCGCGCGGACCATCTTCGTCGATCGGGTGCAGCTCGACCTCACCATGATGGAGGGGTACCTGAGGGTCACGCCGGCCCCAGCCCGTTTGCTCATCGAACGCATCGCGGCCGGTGAGTCACCGCGGGAGCTCTTGTTGGCGGGCGAGATCGACCCGTGGCTCCTCGAGGACGTGCTCGTCGATCTCGCCGTGAGGGGCGTCGTCAAGGGCGTTCGAGGCGTCGAGGGCGAAGACCTCCTCGGGCCGTCGGTGGAGGCCGTTCACGCCGCGTTGCAGGGGCTCCCTCGCCGCTCGCTCGCGCCCAAGGCGCCCTCCATGGCGCCGCCCCGCGCCTCCGTGAGGCCCGAACTCAGGCGGCCCGTCGTCGACGCCGACGACGAGCTGCCGCCGTCACTCGCCGACGCCGTGATGCGCGAGCTTCGCGAGCCCGGTGACCCTGCTGTCTTGCATCGCAAGGAGCCGGCGACCGAGCTTGATACCGTCTACGAGGCGCGCGTCGTGACGCCATCATCGCCAGCGGCCGACGTGCTCCGCGCGAAGCTCGAAGAGGAATCGCGCTCCTTGCCGCTGCCCCTCATCAAACGGAGCGAGCCCCCGGGCGGGGCCGGCAACGCCTCGTAGCGTCTCCGGTCGCGGCCGAATGCTCCCCGTGCCACGCCGATGATGAAGCCCACGAACGCGGCTCTACCGAGCCTCCTCACGGCGTGCGCGCTCGTGGCCTGTCGTGGCGACGCGTTGCCCGACGCGGGCCCCGCTCGTCGCGACGCGGCCGCAAACGTCGGCGCGTCGCCCGCCGAGGCGCCGCGCGTCATCTACGCCGACCTCGTGCGCACGACCGATTGCTCGTTCGGCGATCGCGGTCCCTTGCTGGACTTCGGTGAGCCGGGGCTCACCTTGCGCGGCGCCTTCCTTGAAGACCTTGCGCCGGAGCGCATTGAGCGGGAGGGCGCGACCTTCGCGCGCATCCGCGACAAAGTCATCGTGGCGCAGTTCTTCGTGAGCGCCGACGAAGAGCGCGCGCTCGTGGAGCCGAGCGCCGTGGCGATTCGGTGGCGAGGCGCCGCCGCAAAGAGCGCGAGCGTCTACCTGAACGGCAAGCCGCTCGGTTCCGCAAAGCTGGAGCGCGGAGCGATTCAGGTCGCCGACGTGCGGGGAACATCGACGCTGCTCAACGCCGGTCTCAACGACCTCACCGTGCGCTTTGCCACGCCGCCGAAAGCGGAGCGTGACGCGATGGCGGAGGTCGATTGGATTCACGTGACCGCTGGAGAGGTGGACAAGCACTTCGCTGCCCCTACGGCGCGCGACGTGATCGTGGATCGCTCCTTCGCAGGCACCATGCGAAAGGCCATGGCGCTCAAGAACGGCGGCTACGCCCGGTGCACGGGCTTCCTCCCGGCGGCGAGCCAGATCGAAGTCGAGGTCGCGGCGGAAGGCGGCGGCGACGTAGAGGTCGAGGTTCGTCTCCAGCGCGACCGCGCGTCGCCGGTACTCCTGGGCAAGGTGCAAGGGTCGGCGACCCATCCGAGCCGACAAGCGTTTTCCCTCGACCCTCACGTCGCCGGCGGCACGCTCGGCGCCATCGAGCTCGCCGTCGTCAAGGCGGCCAAGGGCGCGCGCGCTCTCCTCGGCGAGCCGCGCATCACGCTCCGCCCGCGAGAGGCGACGCCGCCGCGCGCCGCTCTGCAAACGGCCGTGCTTGTGGTCTTCGGCACCGTCGACCCCAGAAGCCTCGCGGCCTTTGGCGGCACCCTCGGCACCGAGGGGTTTTCTCAGTTGGCGCGCGAAGGGACGTCCTTCGCGTCGCATCGCGTGGGGAGCACGCTTGCTTCGGCCACGGTGGCGGCGATGCTGACGGGCCGCGGCCCTCGCTCGATTCGCATGGAGGATGGTGATGCGAGATTGCCGGCGTCCGTCACCACGGTGGCCGACGCGGCGCGCCAGGCTGGGGTCGTCACGGCCTTGTTCTCCGGCAACCCGATGACCTCGGCGCCGTTTGGCTTCGACCGCTCCTGGGAGACGTACTCGCCGAGTGCGCCGGAAGCCGACGCCAGCGGCGTCAAGCCCTTCGACGACGCGATTCAGTGGCTGAAGGCTCGAAAGGGAGAGCGAGCGCTCCTCGTCATTCACGCGCGCGGTGGTCATCCTCCTTGGGGCGCGACCGCCGACGAACAGAAGCGCATGCCGCCGGAGGTGTACACCGGCGGTCTCGACCCGAAACACGCGGCCGAGCTCATGTCGAAAGCGCGGCGTGTGCCGCCGCAGCTTCGGTTCAGCGACGCCGATCGCACGCGCGCCTTCGCGCTCCATGCGGCGGCCGTGGTGGAGCAAGATCGCGCCCTCGCCCGGCTTCTCGTGGCCCTTAGAGACACGGGTCGAGGCGATCGCTCGCTCGTGATGGTGACCAGCGACGTGGGCGTCAACAGCGCGGCGCCGGTCCCCTTCGGTGACGGCGAAGCCCCGACCGAGATGCTTCTCACGACGCCGCTCATCGTGCGAGCCCCTGGCCAATTTGCCGCCGGCCAAACCGTGGCGAGCGCGACGGCCGACGTCGACGTGGCCAAGACGCTCTTGGGGGCGCTTGGACTCGCGGCGCCGCGTGCCTTCGAGGGCCACGACCTTTGGGACGTGGCGCAGACACCGCTCACGACGCTCGGGCGCGCGCGGCTCGCGACGGTCTTGGGTCGCCACTCGCTGCGGTGGGGGAGCTTCCTGCTCGACGCAACCGATCGACGGCAGTCGCTATGCGACATCTCGCTCGAACCCCTGTGCACGACCGACGTCCGTCCCACGCATCCGCTGGCGCTCTCGATGATGGAAAAGCGGCTCGCGGCCCTTAAACATTCGGAGAGCGCCGCGGGTGCTCAGCGCGAGCCGGTGGCCGTTGACGCGACGCTCCAAGCGGCCTTGCGGGCGTGGGGGCGATGAGCCGAGACGTCGCCATGTCACGCACATGAGCGGAGCAACCGTCGGGGGCTCGCGGTTTTCGCGGCGGCGCGACGGGCGTTCCCCGCTAACCTGAGGCCCATGACGCTTCCCCTCGTTCCTTGCCCCGCTTGCGCGCGCCACGTGGCCATCGCTGAAACCGCATGTCCGTTTTGCGCGAGCGCCCTCCCCGCCGACCTCGCGAAGCGCGTGATCCCCGGCGCGACGGGCCGCTTGAGTCGCGCGGCCGCCTACGCCTTCACGGCTTCGCTGGCTGTGGCCGCGTGCTCGTCAGACGACACGTCATCTTCCGCCTCGGATGCGGGGAAGACCGACGCAGGCGTCGCCGATGGCGGAAATGCCGTTCCCCTCTACGGCGCTCCGGTGACGGACGCCGGGGGCGGCGGCGACAGCGGCAACGGCGATGGCGGCATCGCGCCGCTCTACGGCGCCCCGGTCGATGCAGGGTCGGACGCGCCCGACTCGGGCGCGAGCGGCGTGCTCTACGGACTGCCGCCGGCCGACGCCGGCAACGGCTGAGCGGTTGAAGTCAGCGCGATCGCGGCGAAAAGATGTGATAAGACCCTCGTCGGCACGCGCGGTTTAGGCCGCGCGTTGGAGAGATGACCGAGTGGCCGAAGGTGCATGATTGGAAATCATGTGTACTCGCAAGGGTACCGAGAGTTCGAATCTCTCTCTCTCCGCTAGACAGGCTCTGCGACCAAGCCTTCGCCCCACGCGCCGAATCGGTCCGTGGGGCGATTCACGTTTGGCGTCCTCCGTTCGCGTCGTAGGCGCTTGACACCGCGACAAAAACTCGGTCAATTCCGCGGCGGAGAGATGACCGAGCGGCCGAAGGTGCCTGATTCGAAATCAGGTGTACCCGCAAGGGTACCAGGGGTTCGAATCCCCTTCTCTCCGCTAGGGCGCCGCTAATGCCTCCGCACTTCGTGCGGACGCGCTCCAAAGGAGCGGCGCCGCGTTCGAGGGGAGCCCGGACGCTCCCCTCGAGCACCCCAGCCAGGCTGGGCCGCTCGACATAGGTCGTTGCCCAAGGCTACGTAGGTTTCGTAGCAAGCAAGGGCGCGCATCGCGAAAAGGCCAGGCGGCCTCCGCGTGCCCAGGCCGCGCGATCTCGACGGTCGCCGGAGCTTGTGCCAAACCTTCGTGCAGTGCGAGGCACAACCCTGCTTTGGTTCACGCTGGTTCTTGCGTGTGGGCGCACCGACGGCGCCTCTCGTGTCGAAGCCAAGTGCCCCGCGTGTTCGCCGAGCCCAAGCGCATCGCCGTGCGATCGCATCGATCAACGTCAGCGCATCGGGGAGCGTCTCTATCGGCGATGCGTCTGGACGGAGGGGGGCGCCGTTGGCGTCGTGCCAGACAAGGACGCGGCGCTGTTTCGCGTCGTGTTTGAGCCGGGCGCTGGCGCTGCCGTTATCTCTGATCCGCTCGCGTTGATGAATGCGCAGCCCGAGGAGCTGTTGGTTTTACCGCCAGCGCCAGGAAAGTCTGTTCCCCTCACGTTCGCCAAGTACGGCGACCGCCTAGAGCCGGCTCCACTTGCAGAGCCAGCGCCCCTTCAGGGGCGTCAGTTCTTCGCCGCCCTCGTCGACCCGACCAAAGAGTCGTGCTCATGGAAGAGTGTCGAGGCGGCTGGCCCGAATCGATACCGGCTCTCGTTTCGTCTCCCGGACCTTCGCTGGCAGGAACAACTTCCCTACGGTGGTCATGGCGCGCGCACGCTGACGGGGCTCGAAGCATCCGTGTTTCTAGACGCACGCTATGAGCTCGAAAGAGGTGCGTCGCTCACCCAAGCGATCGTGGAAGCCTGTTCCGGGGCCCCTACGCTCGAGTGGGCGAAGCCCCACGAGCTGTGGGCCGCGGCCCAGTGTCATCGCGCGCGAGGCGAGGCGGTGTCTGCGGTGCTTGCGCGTGTCGCGGCTCGTTGTGGGGGGCTCGCAGCGCAGGCGTTACCGGCCGTGAAGGCGCTCTCAGAGATTTCCGGGCGCCAGCGGGACGGGCTGCCCGTCCCACGGCGCGACCTTGATAGCGCTCACGAGAAGCTTCGCGCCGTAGATCCCCCGAGCGCTTGCTTCGCGACCGATCCGCTTTGGAGCGTCGATTACACCGCACGCTCGCGCCCCTTCGCCTTGCCCAAGGTCGCCCTCGAGGCCGCGTGGGAGGAGCGGCTCTCGGCCATGGGCTCTTGGCCCCGGTGACCGCGCGCAGCCAAGCCGCCGGGCGCCCCTCGACGGTTGTCTGCGGCTAGCAAGTCAGTCGCCGGTCGTGCCTCGTTCCCCATTGCGCGCCCGAGCGCGCAGCGCATCGCCGAACCCGCCATTGGCTGCCGTTGACGTTGTCCCCAGCGGCCCCGTAGGCTCGCCGCATGCATTCGAAGTTGCGCGCCGCCCTCGCCACGTTCGAGCGTTCGGAGCTCGCGTGGGTTGCGGATGGTTTCGCTGCTGAACGCTACGTTAGTGACCCGTCGGCGCTTGAGAATCTCGTGTCCGAGGTCGAAAAAGCGCAGGCAGGGGATCTCGATGCCGTGCTCCGGGTGGGCGGCGGCAAGGGCCCCTTCGAGTGCTTCGCGCTCGCGTGCCTCGCCCGTCATGCCGGCATTGGCAAAGACCTCATCATCGACGGAATCGCCACAGAGCTTCCCGCGGCGATCGCCGGGAACCTCGTCGTGCGCGGCCCACTCGTCTGCACGATCGAAAACTGGCTCCTTGTGGCCGGTGACGTCCAGGCCGACATGTTGCTCGCGTCGGCCGACGTGATCGTTGGCGGCAACGTGCGCGTTCGCGACGGCGTCTTAGGGGTGAACAACTGGTGCCAATCGATGTGGATCCACGGTTCGCTCGAAACACCGTGTGTCGTCGTCAGCGACTACGCGGCGGAATTCGGCGACGGCCCTGAGCCGGTCGAACTCTCTGACGACGCCGCAAGCGAAGCGCTCGCCGAAGGCTTCTCCGACGAGTTGCGTAAGTGGAGCGAGGACGGCCCCGACGAAACGATCGCTCAGCTGCTCCAGCGCGTCGAACGGGGCCAGCCGCTCTTTCGGAAGACCTGAGGCCGGGCCCGATCTGCGCCTGCTCTCGGGATGGCGGCTCTCGTGCACCTCAGCGTAGGACCGCTTCGACGGTGGCCTCGAAGTACACATCCGGGCTCGCGACGTTCACCTGATGAAGCTCGATGGCCATGACGTTCTCGCCGACGCGAAGTAGCGACGCCGGTGCGGCTACCGGCTCCCAAGCCGTCTCCGCGGCCGCATCGACGCGGTACCGCGCGAGGGTCTGCGGTCCCAGCGCGCCCGATGGGAGATTCGTTCGGTAGATCTCGGTTCCGTTGAGGTAGAGCGCCGCGCCGTCGTCCTTCTTCATCATGATGCGGAGCCACGCGACATCGTCGACGCTCGCGACGTCGAAGGTGCGACGAAGCCACGTGGTGACGTGCTTCTGGCTCGCGTTGCCTCCAAACGAGAGCGTCGTCTTGAGCCCCGGACGGCCGTAGCCGAAGGGCCCCGCTCCCGCCTTCCACGCGCTCGCGTCGAAGCCAACGTTGGTCCATCCGGCGCTTGGCAGCGCGCCATCGTCCTTGAAAGACCAAGACGCGCCTGCCTCCACGAGGGTGCGACGCACCGCGCTCTTGTCCTTCTGCGAGGGGACGAAGAAGAGATCGTCGATGTCCTTACCCGTCGTGATCGATTCGAAGACCACGAAGTGGTCATCGGCCCGGCCGAAGGTGGCGCCGTGCGTCAGATCGTTGGCGTAGACGCTTTGGGGAATCGTCGTAACGATGTCGTAGTTGGCGGCGCCGCCGGTGCCTTGCACGAGGTACGGAATCCCGTCGTGCGACAGTCGCTCGTAGGTGTGATCGTGCCCCGCGAAGACGGCGTCGGCGCCGTAGGATGCGTAGGGCCACTGCATCGTGGTGGTGGAGCCGTGCTCTCCCGAGGAGTAAGGGGGGTGATGCATCACCACGAACTTGAATGGCGCCGTCGACTTCGCCATCTCGCCGGTGAGCCAAGTGCCCTGGACCGACGCGGGCGTCCGACCATCGGGCTCGTGGGGGTCGCTGTCGAGGCAGAAGAAGTGAACCGTGCCGCGCACCAGGTCCCAGTACCGCTCGTTGCCCGGCAGCGCGAAGTAGTCCGCGTAGGGCTGCATCGAGTCGGTGCCCCAGTCGTGGTTGCCGAGGCATGGCCAGAATCGATTCACGGTCGCGCCGGGGCCATAGATGCCCGTGTAGGGTGCAATGAACGAGTGGTAGTACTTGCCGATGTGGGCATCGATGGTCGACGCCTCACCGAGCGGGTAGTTGTTGTCGCCGAGCGTGACGATGAAGTCGGGCGCCTCGGCGATGACCAGCTCCGCGACCGCCTGCTCGTTGGCCGTGTCGACGCCGTAGTCGCCAATCAGCGCGAAGCGCAGGGCCGGCGGGAGCGTCGCCGGGGCAGCGGCCTCGGGCGAAGTGGCTCCGTCAGCCGAGGGGCCCGCGCCGGCGTCGCCCGGCGCATCGCCCACGGGCGTCGCTGTCCCGGCTTCCGCAGCGGTGAGCATCGGCTCGGCCGAGCCGTCGGCGCCGCAAGCCACCACAAGGAACGGTCCGACGACCGAAACTACCGCAACACATAGCGACCGCATGGATGCGGGGTAGCACCCGGCGCGCGGGGCGACAATCGGGGCGCCGGTTCGGCCTGATCCGTGCTCTCCGCGCTTTGAGAACGGTTCGCCGGAGTGCCAGCGCCACGCCTCTTTGGTAGCATCGGCGCTGGCGATGACC
Source organism: Myxococcales bacterium (assembly GCA_016703425.1). Classification (NCBI taxonomy): domain Bacteria; kingdom Pseudomonadati; phylum Myxococcota; class Myxococcia; order Myxococcales; species Myxococcales bacterium. Next base: position 582,213 of record JADJCA010000008.1, on the reverse strand, counting down.
GATCCCTCCGCGGAAGCGCGCGTGCCGCTCGGCGTCGGCGACCGCGTGGGCAAATACGTCCTCGAGAGGGAGCTTGGCCGCGGCGGCATGGGAGCTGTCTTTGCGGCGCGGCACGACGTGCTCGGCGAGTTGGTGGCCATCAAGGTGCTCTACGCGGGACACGCGAAAGACCCCGAGATCGTACGCCGCTTCGTGAACGAGGCGCGGGCGGCGGCCAAGATCAAGAGCGAGCACGTCGCTCGAATGATCGACACCGGCGACGTGAACGGCGCGCCCTACATCGTGCTCGAGCTGCTCGAAGGGACCGACCTCGCGACGCTCGTCGAAAGGGGCGGTCCGCTCACGGTGGGGCGTGCCGCTGACTATGTCCTTCAGGCCCTCGATGCGCTTGGCCAAGCACACGCCCTCGGCATCGTTCATCGCGACATCAAGCCGTCGAATGTCTTTCTGGCGAAACGGCCCAGTGGCGCTGAGCAAATCAAGCTCCTCGATTTTGGCATCGCAAAGTTCTCCGAAGAGTCGAGCGGCTCCGGTTCCAGCACCTCCACAGCGGCGGCCTTTGGCTCGCCCGACTACATGTCCCCGGAGCAGATCAAGAGCTCCAAGAACGTCGATGCTCGGGCCGACCTCTGGTCCATCGGCGTCGTCTTGTTTGAGCTGCTCACCGGCGACCGACCTTTTCTTGGCGAGACCCCCGGCGCGACGTTCGCGGCGATCCTCACCGAGCCGCCGCGCTCCCTTCGAAGCCTCAGGCCCGACATCCCGAAGGACTTCGAGGCCATCGTCGAACGATGCCTTCGGCGCGACCTCGACGCGCGAATGCCGGACGTCGCCACGCTGGCGGCGGCACTCCGGCCGTTCGCCATCGACAGCGGGCCCGCCTCGGGGCCCATTTCGAACGCCGGCAGCTCGCCGCGAGGTTTGGGCCACGAGGCCACCTTGGCCGCGTCGTCGTCGTCGTCGTCGTCGTCGTCGTCGTCGGGGCGCGCACACACCGCGTCGCCAACGACGGTGCCGTCGCGTGGCGTCGATGTCGCAAAGCCGCGGGGGCCCGCGGTGCTCGTGGCGGCGTTCGCCGTGGCGACATTGGTCACTGGGGGAACGCTCATGGCCCGACGCACGACGACTGGCGTCGCGGCTCCCTCGCCCAGCGCTCCCTCGTCGCTGCCGCCCGTCGAATCTGCGACACCGCCGTCAACACCGAGCCAAGTCATCGCGCCGCCGAGCGCGACGGAGGTGCAGGCCGCGCCGTCGGCTCCGGCGTCGACGGCTTCGCTCGTGGGGAGGGCTCCATCGCGCACGCGCCCCCAATCGACCGCGTCATCGGCGGCCTCGCCCAGCGCGAAGTCGCCGCCCTTGGCAGCGGCGCCGTCGGGGCCCATCGCGCCTCCATCCGCAAGCGCACCCGCCTTCGATCGCATGCGTTGACGCGCAACTTCTCTCGCCACCACGGCCCGAGTACACTGGCGGGATGGTGAAGATGGGAGCCATCGCGTTCGCGGCGCGCACCGCGCGTCGCGTCGCGGCCCCCGCTGCGGTCGCGGCCGCCATAACGACGTTGCTCCTGGCGAACAGCTGCATCGGGGAAAACCCGCCCTACAGCGACGTTGTTTCGGACGCGCAGGTCTCTGATTCACAGGTCTCCGAAGGAGACGGCAGCAGCGACGGGGGTAGCGCCGTCGACGGCAGCTCAGACAGTGCCGCCCCTGCGAATCCGCGGACGCTGTTTGGTGGGTTCTCCTCCAGCTTCTGCGCCATCAAGAAGGACAAGCGGCTGCGTTGCTGGGGGAGCCGCCTCGGGCTCCACTTGATGCGAGCCGACGGCGGCACGAGCGCCATCCCCGTGGATCTGCCCTTCGATGCGCCGATTGAATCGGTGTCGATGGGCATCCTCCACGCATGCGCGATCTCGGCCGCGGACAAGGGGCTGTATTGCTGGGGGGTCAACGCTGGCTGGGCGGCGCCTCCCGAAGCGGTGCGCGATCGAGCGGAAAGGGTCGCCAGTCCGGAGCAGTTTTCGGCCGTCGCAGCCGGATTTGGCTTCACGTGCGCCATCACGACGCCCAAGCGGAGCGTCCGGTGTTTTGGCACCGACGAGTTTGGCAGGCTCGGACCGGGGCCTGGCCTCGAGGTCGGTGGCTTCGACGACGTGGTCTCCATCGGGGTCGGTCTTCGTCACGCGTGCGCCGTGCGCGCCACGGGCGAGGTGACTTGTTGGGGGGCAACCATCTGGGGCAGCTTGGCCGTGGCAACGCCGATAACGACGCGTCGAGCCCAACGCCGGTGCCCGTCGGGTTTGCAGGCGCCCATGGTGACATCGACCTTGTGACCTCGAGCTACGGCCAAAATTTTGCGCGCGACAAGACCGGGGCGTGGTTCGCCTGGGGCAACAACTTCGCCACGAACTTGGCGATCGCGACCCCGGGCGGCGTGCCGCGCGCGACGCCCACATTCGTGGAGCCCGCCGGCGGGGCCGGTTCGCGAATCGTCGCTGTGGCGCCCTCTGCGTTTACGACATGCGTCCTCACGGCCGCGGGCGGTGTGAAGTGCGTTGGCGCAAACCAGAGCTGGGACAGCTTGCCGATGGGCGCGGGCATGCTCGGGAGCGGCTCGACCGACCCGGCTCTCCAAGTCGCCACGCTCGTCGACGTCGTCGGTCTCGAACGAGGCGTCACGGAGCTGGTTGCTGGGTCCGAGTCCTTCTGCGCGAAGAAGGCCGACGGCGCGATCCTCTGTTGGGGCCAAAACCTTTGGGAGCAAGGCGACGGCGGGGTCGAGTCCGACCTCTTCATCGGCGAGCTCGGTGCCGGCTTGCTGGCCACAACGGGCCTCGCCGTTCCGGTGCCGGTCGTCGGTTTTCCGGAGTAGCGCGCCATGCGGCCTCGCTTTCTCGTTGGCGCCGTTGCGATTGCAGCGCTCACCCTCAGCGCGGAGGCGGCGGCCCAGTCGCCTGCGGCAGAGGCGCTCTTTCGCGAAGGAGTCGCGCTCCTCGACAGCGGCGACTTGAAGGGCGCGTGCGCACGCTTCGCCGAGAGCCACAAGCTCGAACCTTCCGTCGGCGCCGCGATGAACCTCGGTCGCTGCCTCGAGCGTGACGGAAAGAACGCCTCCGCGTGGGCCTCGTATTTGGCGGCCGCCTCAAGCCCACGCCCGCGGCGATCAGGCGCGCGAGACGGAAGCCAACGCCCGCGCGTCCGCGCTCGAGCCCAAGCTCCGCCGCGTGCGATTCGTCACGGAAGAGCCTGACGTAACTGTGACCGTCGACGGTGTCGTCATTCCTTCCGGGGACCGCTCGTTGCCGTTCGATCCGGGAGAGCATCGCATCGAGGCGAGCGCTCCCTCGCGGCAGACGTGGGCGTCGACCTTCGACGTGAAGAGCGAGCCCGGCCAGGGCAGCGTGACCGTTCCGCGGCTTCTGGCGGTCTCGGCGCCGCTTGTCAGCACCACGACCGCGGGCGTCGCCGCGCCGCCGCCTATCTTGGCGTACACGCTCTTCGGTGCCTCCGCCGTAGCGGCCGGTTTCTCCGTCTACTACTGGGTGACGACCGGCGCAAAAGAGTCGAGCCGTGAAGAGGCCGTCGCGTCCAGCAATCCGTCGCACCGCGCGACGGCCGACGAACTGCGCGACCAAGGCCTGAAGGCGCAGACCTTCGCGATCGTCACGACGAGCGTCGCTGCGGCGGCTGCTCTTGGAGGCGTTGCACTCGTCCTCCTCGTTCGGCCCGGCGCTGAGCGAAGCGCCCCCAAGAGCGCAGCGTTCGTTCCCTACGTGGGCCTCACCGGCGGCGGACTCCGCGGTCAGTTCTGACGCTGGCGCTCGTCATGGCTGAGCCTCCCCTCGTGGCCTTCCGCGACGCCCAGTGGCCGGCCCTTCGCGCGCTCACCGAAGGGCTCGTCGGCGCCGAAGCCACGTCGCCCGCTACCGTCCAAAGGACCGTCGTTAACGTCGACGCTCACGTCGCAGCGGCCGCGCCGCTCACACGTCTCGGCCTCGTGCTCCTCGTCGACGTGCTCCGCGTCTTGCCCCTCTTCGTGGTCGGTACCTTCGCGCTCGTCGAGTCGCTGTCGGCGGAGGAGCGCGCGCGCTTCTTGGAGAAGACGGAGCGCTCACCGCGCTGGTCGTTGCTCATCGTCGCCATCAAGACGCTCGTCATCATCACGTTCTATGAGCTCCCCGGCGAGCTCGAGCGCATCGGCTATCGCTCGAGCCGCCTTCGCTACTTGGCGCTCGGCGCAAAGGCGGCACCGCCCGCACCTTCGCGCAAAGAAGGCTCGCCATGAGCTCGGTGGTCCAAGGCCGCCACGTGGGCAAGGCCATCTACGATCACTGCGATGTCCTCGTCATCGGCTCCGGCGCCGGCGGCGCAGTGGCGGCCGCTGAGCTCGCGAAAGCGGGCCTCGACGTCGTCATTCTCGAAGAGGGACCTCACGTGCCAGCGTCCGAATACGGTCGCCTTCCGCCGCTCCAATCCTTTCGGCGCATCGCTCGCGACGCCGGCTTAGCCATCGCCAAGGGCCTCGGCGAGACGCCGCTCATCTCGACGCTCTCGGGGCGCTGCGTCGGCGGCTCGAGCCTCATGACCGGCGGCGTCTGCTTTCGCATCCCCGATGAGGTGACGCACGACTGGCGCACCCGACTCGGGCTGACGGAGCTCACCGAGGCGTCCTTCGACGAGCACTTCTCGTCGGTGGAAGCACGCATTCACGTCGACGAGGTGCCGGCTCACATGAGGCCCCGAGGCACGGAGCTCTTCGTCGAAGGCGCGCGAAGCCTCGGCGTTTTCATGAAGCCGCTTCGCCGCAACACCAGCGGCTGTCGCGGCGAGTCCCGCTGCAACTTTGGTTGCCCGCACGGCGCGAAGCTGAGCGTCGACCTCACCTACCTGCCCGACGCCTTCGAACGCGGCGCGCGCCTCTACGCCGATGCGCTCGTCGACAAGGTGGAGGTCGCCGGTGGCCGCGCCATCGGCGCGCGCGGCCGCTTTCAGAGCGGCGAGCCAGGCCACCCGGCGGTGCCCTTCGTCGTGCGCGCGAAGGTCGTGGTGGTCGCCGCCGGCGCGATGCACACGCCGCCGCTCCTTCGAAACAGCGGCGTCGACTCGAAGCACGTGGGTCGTCACATGACGCTCCACCCCGCGTTTCGCGTGGGCGCGCTTTGGGACGAGCGCATCGAGCACTGGGACGGGGCGCTGCAGAGCGTTTACAGCGATCACTTCGCTAGCGATGGCCTCACCTTCGTCTCGGCGGCGAGCGCGCCGAACATCCTCGCGGCGGCTTTTCCTGGCGTCGGCGCGTCGCATCGCCGCCTCGCGGAGCGTCTTCCGCATCTTGGTGTCTTCGGCGGCATGGTGCACGACGATCCGGGCGGCGCCGTGTTTCGCTTCCTCGGGCGCGAGCCTCTCGTGACCTACCGCATGTCGGCACGCGATCGGGCCCGCCTCTTTCGGGGCATTCGCTTGCTTGCAGAGATCGCTTTCGCCGGCGGCGCCAAGGAGGTGCTGCTCCCGATCTTCGGCATCGAGCCGGTCCGGGATCCGAGGGAGCTGGAGCGTCTCGAGACCCATCCGCCTTCGGCGCGGCTCGTCGAGTGCATGTCGTTTCATCCGCTCGGCTCGGCCAAGATGAGCGCCACCGAGGACCACGGCGTCGTTCGCCCGAGCGGCGAGGCCTGGCAAGTGGACAACCTCTTCGTCGCCGACGGCAGCGTCCTCCCAACAAGCATAGGCGTGAACTCGCAGCTACCGATCATGGCGATGGCCCGGCGCATCGCGCGCGGGATCGGCGCCGACTGGCGAAGGCTTGCGCGGCGGGCGAACTAGGGCTGAGAAAGGGACCGTCTGCCACGAGCCGGCGGGGGCGGTGGCTGCCCGTCGCTGGCCAGCTCGCTCAGCGAGGCACAAGCCCGCACGCGACGCCGCGGTAGATCGCGCTGTTGTTGTTCTCGTGACACTCGCTCGCCAAGCCCTTCGGGTCGACCAGCACGAAGACGTCGACGGTGCGACCGCCGAGGTCGGCCTTGCACGAGACGACCTGGCACTCACCTACGCCCAAGACGCGCGGCACGGGGGTGGTGCAGAGGACCGCGCCTTGGACGCTGCCCTCGTAGAAAGCGACCTCCGTTCCGCTCACCATGGGTAGCGTTCCCCGGTTGCAGACGCGCGCTTCCATCGACGCCACGGTTCCTTCGCAGCGCACCGCGCCCACGTCGCCGCCGGCGGTAAGATCGGGCTGACCGAAAGCGTCGAGCCCGCCCTGCACGTTTTGACGGAAGTTGTTCAGCGAAGGCTCGCGCCAATTGACCTTGACCTGGCTGGTCCTGGGCGTCTCGCCGCGATCGCCGACGTGCGTGACGGCGTAGGCGTGCTGGTTCCACACGGGGCGCGACGGGGCCCATCGGTCCTTCTCATCGCGGAGGACGACGATGCCGTGGCCCGCCGTGAACGTGGCGCTCGGGAAGAGCGGGTCTGTCGCAGGGCAGCTGCGGTCGTTGTAGTCGTTGACGGCGGCGACGATCTCGGTGCGGTAGTCGCCGTCGGCGTCCACGATAACGGGGTTTTCGTAAGTGGTGCCGCTTGAGCGCGCTGCGCTGTAGAGCACCTTGCCGGTCGCACCCTCGTAGATGCGGAGGAAACACTCGTCGGCATAGACGGCCTCAGCAGAGCCGTTCGCGTCGAAGTCGAAGACGCTCGAGCCGGTCACGTTCGAGCTCAGATCCTGCGACGGCTGGGCGAACAGGATTCCGTCGGTCTTCGCCTTGCCGCCGCACTTCGCGGGATCGCCGCCGGCGAGGCAGTCAAAGTCGAAGACCACGTATTGGGCCCCACCGGCCGTGGCAAACTCCCGTCGGCCGTCGCCGTCGAAATCCGCGATGGTCGGCGCGCCGCCGGTGCCGCCACCGGGGATGGCGATGGGGCCGAACACGATCGTGCCCTCGAGCGTTTGGACGCGCATCGCGCCGGAAGACACCACGACGATCTCCGCGCGGTCCTTGCCGCCCTGCGACGCCAGAGGGAAGTTGCCCAGGTCTGCGACAGCCACCTGACCGGCGGGAGGGCTCGCGGTGAAGTAGCTCTCGGCGACCCACGCGCCGCCAACCCACTCGTGGATCGAGCCTCCTTGGACGAGCTCCATCTTCCCGTCTTCGTCGATGTCGGCGATGACCGGCACGTAGCCGGCGCTGTAAGCGGGGAAGCCGAGGGCGTTCGAGCGAATGCATCCGTTGGCGCCGTAGACCGTGGCGCCGAGGATGAGCTCGGGCGTGCCGTCGTCGTCGAGATCGTGGATCGAAGGCCCGCTCCACTTGTTGTCGCCGCCGGTTTGATCGGGCGTCGCCGGGGGCACGCCTCCCGCGCACGTGCCCGAGCGCCAGAGGCGGCGGAACTTCTTCGTGGCGACATCGAGCTTGAAGGCGATGAGGCCTCCGCCGTGAGCCATGGCGACGACCTCCGCGCGGCCGTCGCCGTCGAGGTCGCCGACGGCAACCGAGGAGGGCGCCATCACCGCATCGGCGGGGTCGTCGAGGCTGTCCTGTTGCACGCAGTCGGCGCCGCGCACGATCCGCAAGACGCCGGGACCGTGGTAGGTGCCGGCCGTTGGGAAGGTTGGGAAAGCGATCGACGGGGAGAGGGTCTCGGGGTCGCCGTCGAAGTCGAAGTCGACGACGACCGGCGTCGCCATGGCGTGCACGTGATCGGGATGGGCGTCGCCGGGCGGAGGGCCCGTCCATCGGCACTGCACCGCTGGCACGATGGCCTTGACGTCGATGGTGACCTTGCAGCTTTCATCGTGCGTCTTTGCGGGAGGGAGCTCGTACGGCGTGCAAATGCCACCGGCGCAGTAGCTGTCGAACCAGCAGTCGTCGGCCGTTGAGCACGGCTTCTGGACCGGTGCGCATCGCGCTCCCAGCGCGCAAAACTCATCCTTCGTGCAGCACTCGCCGCCGCAGGTTGCGGCGCAGCTCGAAGCGTCGGCGAACGACGTGCTGGCGTCGCGGTCGGCCGCCGGGTCTGCTTCGGTGCCGCCGTCGGCGCCGCACGCGGCGAAGCACAAGGTCAGCAGCAGTCCAGTGACGCCAAGGCGAACGAGAGGCAGCCGCATAGTCGGACGATAACCGACCGACGCGGGAACGCTAGGAGTTCGCCGGACTGATCAGGTGCGCGCGTGGGTCACATCGCGTGTCGGCCGCGGGACGTGCTGCATGCCCTCGCGAAGGGCGTCGCTACTTCTTGCACATCGCGACGTCGGGGAACGGGCACCCCAAGTCAAACGTGCCGGCCACTTTGATTTTGCCAGGCGTACCCAACTGGCCCGCGGCCTCGAAGCGGAACGAGCCCTTCGCGCCGGTCTTGTCGAACTTCGTAAACTCGAACTCGCCGGTCGTGATCTTGAAGAACGACTTGTCAGCGGTGAGCAGGGCCGTCACCTTGCCGCGCTCGTTGCCCATCTTGTACTTTCCCGGTTTGAAGGGGATGTCCTTGTACGTAGAGCCAGCGCCAGCGCCGAAGTTGATGCTCAAGGGCCCTGCTTTGCAATTCAGGATGAAGATGTAGATGCGCGGGTCCCGCTTCGCGGCAGCGGCGCCCCCCGTGAGCGGCAGGGCTTTGGAGAGCTCTTCTTCGCTCATGAAGTAATCGCTCCCAAAAGTGAAGCGACCGCCCGGCACCTTGCTCGTGCCCGTCAGGCTGCCCTCGACGGTCGCTTCGCAGAAGCCGTCGCGGGCGATGGCGACCGTGTCAACCACGGGCGTTGGCTGGGTGAGCGTCGGCGTGGGCCCCGTGGCAACCGCGGCATCGGCTGCCGCGCCGGCATCGGCGGCGGAAGCGAGGCTCCGGAGCCGGTCGCACCCCGTCGAGATCAGGGCAAGGAGGGCAGACCCAATGAGCAGCGGCGTCCGCGTCATTCGGACGGAAGGTAGCTCAGCTCGCGGCACCGCGCAGCAGCGAAGCGGCCGCGGCGCGTCTCCCGGCGCGCCTTCGTACGCCGCCTCGCCTTCGCTTAGCGCGCCACGGATTCGGCCACGGCGCGAAGCGCGCTCGCATCGGCGGGCGCGACACCAAGAGGAACGGCCGCCGCCCTCGGCACGTCACGTCCCGTGAGCGCCGTGTAGAACGTGTAAACCGCAAGCAACGTCCCCGCCGCGCTCGGGTGCGAGCCGTCGCTTTGGTGGAGCGCGATGCTCGGGTGATCGCGCAGCGCCACGCGCCAGGCCTCGCCGACCTTGACCAAGACGCCTTTGGAGGCCGAGGCCATCTTTTGGTACTCGGATGACAGTCCGTCTTGCATCGCGGAGGGGGTGCCGCCGGACCACTTCTCGGCGTAGACCGCGTCGCCGGGGGCCCGGGCCCAAGTCTGAAAGTAGGCCGGCGCGGCCCCCGCGGCGGTCGCCGCGGCTCCAAACTTGAGCGCGTAGTCCTCGAAGACCGTCGGTTGAAGCAGCGGCTCGACGCTCTGACCTTGCATGACCACGTGAGAGAATCCGCCCTTGGCGATGGCGGCTTGCGCCTCGGCGCCGTTCCAATGGCTGGCGAGCGTGGCGCCGCCCGGCGCGATCATTTGAGTCGTGATGCGGGGTGCCGCGCCGGGCGTAGCCGCCAGAGCAGAGAGCTCCTTCGGCAGGTCGTTCACGAAGGTGTAACTGTTGCCGATGAACAGAACGCGGAGGTCGGGCGGCGGCGGGTTTGCGTCAACGGCTCCGCCCACGTCAGCGCCCCCCTCGGCGCTCGCGCTCGCGCCACCGCCGTCGTCGCTGCCGCCCGCCGCGTTCGGAGACGGCGCCTCGGCGACGCTGGCGGCGCCGCAGCCAAGGCAGAACAACCCGAGGAGCGCCGAGCGCATCCCGGAAGCGTAGTCCGAGGCCTGACCTGCGTCGACCTCGCGGGATCGCGAGGACTCTCCCGCTCAGCCGCTGGATTGGTCGACGAGGACCAAGTCGTCGTGAAGCAAGGCCTCTCTCAGGTTGCCCTCTTCGCCTTGCCGAAAGAGCCCGAGCATGAGCCGATCCGTCTCGACGGTGAGCGCGTGTGCGCTTCCCATGTTCGCGGCCCTGACGAGGATCGACTCCACAAGCCCGCGCTGGACCTCGTGCTGCTCGTGCAGCTCGAGGACCCGCAAAGGGCCCCAATCGTCCAGCCCAAGGAGCACCGGCGCGAGCAGCTCTTCCTCGGCGTCGAGGACGACGCGGAAGTCGAGGAGAAGGGCGCGCAAGCGAGCGCGGAGCTCCGGGACCTCTGCCGGAGCAACGGCCGCGCCCCGCGCCCAACGTTGGACCTCTGCCAACTCGCACCGGAGCTCGCGATGCATGGCGAGGACGCGGTCACGGACCTCGCCCATCGTCGGCAAAGGCGGCGGGCCCGCCTGAGACGAGCTCGCCTCGCACAGGCCCGTCGTGGGCGAGGGGAGAAAGGGCGGCAGCGTCGCCTCGAGAGGGACGGTCTCTTTGTCCAGCGGTTCCATAGAGGGCCTCCTTCGTCGGGCCGTAGCCCACAGCAAGCTCGGTCCAAGGAGCGAAGGGCGCTTCACGAGGCATTGGCCCCGCGAGGTCCCCGCGTACGGTGATGACGGGGCATGTCGCGATGCGCGCCACCTCCCGTGCAACGTCGCCGCCAAAGAAGTGCGCCAGGCGCCCGTTTTCGTGCAGGCCCATGACGATCAGGTCGAAGGCGCCGCTCTCGGCGACGCTTCCGATGGTCGGTGACAGCTCGCCGAACTCGAAGCGACCGCGGAGCTTGACGCCCGCGCGCGCCCCGTCGCGAACGCACGCGGCCATGGCGCGACCGGAGACCGAGTCGCCGGAGAAGATCGCGCGCGCGCCGCGTACGCTCTCGGCGCGCGCGTTCCATACGTAGAGGACGTCGACGGAGGCCCCGAAACGCTCCGCCAGAAACGTCGCGTAGTCGACGGCCGCGTCCGACGACGGGGAGAAGTCCGTCGGGACCAGGATCTTCGAGAGCTGCCGTGGCGTTTTCGGTGCGGGGCTCATGATCGACAATTCCCCTTCATGACCCAAACCGTAGCGACCTGATAAGACGTCGAACAGAAGGAAGAATGCTCGCAACACGTCGAAAAAACCGACATGTTGATGGCCATGGAATGGCTGAACTACCACCACCTGCTCTACTTCTGGGTCGTCGCGAAAGAAGGCAGCGTGACGAAGGCGAGCGTTCGCTTGCGGCTCGCGCACCCGACCGTCAGCGGGCAGATCCATCGACTCGAGGCCACGCTCGGCAAGAAGCTCTTCGCGCGGAAGGGAAGGAACCTCGTCCTCACCGACGACGGGCGCACGGCGTTCCGCTACGCCGAGGAGATCTTCTCGCTCGGCGGGGAGCTCATGGACGAGCTCCAAGGCCGGTCGACGGGCCAGCCGCTGAGGCTCGTCGTCGGCGTGTCGGACGTCCTCGCGAAGTCGCTGGTCCATCGGATCCTCGAGCCAGCCTTTGGTTTGGGCGAGCCGGTGCGCGTCGTCTGCCGTGAGAACCGCCCGACGGCCGCGTTCATCCGCGAACTCGCAGCCCACACAGTCGACGTGGTGCTCGCCGACGCGCCGGCCGGTTCGAGCACGCCGGTACGAACCTTCAGCCACCCGCTCGGCGACTGCGGCGTCGTGTTCCTCGCGTCGCCGAGCGTCGCGAAGGCGCACCGCGCGAGGTTCCCTCGTTCCCTCGATGCGGCGCCGTTCCTCTTGCCCAGCGGGCACTCGACCCTGCGGCGCTCCCTCGACGAGTGGTTCGACACGCAGGCGGTGCGGCCGCGCGTGGTCGCCGAGCTCGACGACGCGGCCTTGGCGATGGTCTTCGCGGAGGCGGGCCTCGGCATTTGCGCGGCGCCCGACGTGGTGGAGCGGGAGTTTCGGCGCCGCTACAACCTCGCCGTCGTGGGACGGACCAAGGCGATTCGTCAGAGCTTCTTCGCGATCTCCATCGAGCGGAAGATCAAGCACCCGGCCGTGGCGGCGATCTGCGAGGTGGCCCGCAACAAAATCTTCGCGGGCCGGCCTGGCTAGGCGGGAGCCTTCGGCGGCGCGCCGCGAAAAGCAGCCTTTTGGGCCTCGGAGTCATTTTCTTTGCGACGGTCGCCGGGGCCAGCCGTCTTCGCGCCAAACCGAAGTCGAAAAACTTCCGCCTCAAGGAGCTTCCTATGCGCGCCATTGTCCCCGCCGTTTTTGCCCTCTCGTCTGCGATCCTCATTGCTTGCAGCGGTGGCGGAGGCGGTACCGGCACCACGACGCAATCGAACACCGGCTGCTCCGACGACACGTCGAACGACAAGAAGCCGGGCACGGCGACTGGCACTGGAACCGGCAAGACGGGGTCCGGGACTGGAACGGGAACCGGCACTGGAACCGGCACCGGGAAGCCCGGCACGGGCACCGGCAACCCGCCCGACGACGACCTCGATACGAGCTCCCTTTCGCCGCTCGCGTCGCCGTGCGGAACGGCAGCGTCGCCCTCCGCGTCGTCGTCGAGCTCGTCCTCCAGCTCGTCGTCGTCTCAGCCGCCCGCGGGGAGCAAGAAGCTTGGCGAGGACTGCTCTTCGAGCGACGAGTGCGTCGACGGCAAGTGCCTCAAGCTCACCGCCAGCAACGGGACGAAGATTGCGTTCTGCACGCGTCAGTGCACCAAGGCCGCCGACTGCCCCGAGAGCGGCTGGGAGTGCAACCTCTCGCCGTACACCGCGTGCGTCCCGGCGCGCTGAGCGTGTAAGGAGGGGGCGATTGAAGCCGCTACTGGCCTCGCCGTCGGAGCAGCGTGAACTCCCCCATCACGACCTCGACGGCGTAGCCAAGGGGAAGGAAATACCCCGGCGAGTCGGGGCCTTCCTTGATCTCCGTGAGCGCGACCACGTATTTGGGCGGGCGTGCTTCGAGCGCTTGCAGGTCTTCCGCGAGCCACTCGGCGCGACGGTAAGCGCGTGCCGGATTGACAAGGAAGGTCGTCCAAAAGAATCGGCCGCCGTGCCGGCGTTGCGCCACGGCGTAGATCTCCGGCTGAAAGCCGCGCACGGCCACGAAGTCGTCGGCGCTTGTGTGCTCTCGCAAATAGTCGCCGACGCGTTGGCTGTGGTCGAACCAGAAGCCGACGGCGGGGCTGGCGAAGGCCGCGCCAAACTCCAGCGCCGTCGACTGGCCGCGGTAACGCTTCAAGGCGGCTTCCGCGCCAGCTCGCCACATGCCGAAGCCGCCGGCCGTGAACGTGCTCCCCCAGTGGAGGATGACCACGGCGGCGAGGCAGGCAGCATGCACCTTGAGCGATGATGGGCGCCTCGCGTCCAGCGCCCATCGGAGCGCCAGCGCGAAGGTGGCCGTGAGTGGGCCGAGGAGGACCGTCCAGTGAAGGAGGTAGAACTTCTTCTGCATCCACACGGCCAAGAGGCCCGCGAGCAGCATGAAGAGCACAAGGCGCAGTTCGTCGCGCTTGGCTGCGTCGCCCCGCGGCCGCTGCGCGACCAGCGCCAGCGCGAGTCCTGCGAAGATCGGGAGGTATACCCACGAGTACTCCGCGATCTTGACGAACACTTCGAGCGGCGAGCGGATCCCCACCTCGTGCGTGACGTAGTAGTTGTTTGCGCCCACCACGATGTCGAGCATCGGGCCGATGGCCGCCTTCGAGGCGAAATAGGCGAGCACCGGCGCTGGCACGAGCATCGCACCGGCGCCAACGCGCAGCGCCCCCATCACGATGCGCTTCGAACGAGCCTCGCGCGTCGCGAGAACATCCCGAAGGAGAACGCCCATGGCAACGACCACGAGCCACATCGCCGGCGGCTTCATCAAGAGGGCCGCGCCAGCGAACGCTCCCGTCAGGAACTGTCCGAGGCCGGCGCGCCGAACGTGGAGGGCGGCCCAGACGGCGCCCACGCCGAGCATCGAATACCAGAGCTCGCTCTGCGCCGTGTTCCAGTAGTCGAGGTGTCCGTAGTAGAGGACGCTGAGGAAGAAGATCGAGGCTCCCACCAGCCCCGGCCGTGTCGCCACGCCGCGCCTCGTCGCCACTCGCGCGGCGAAGAAGCCGAGCAGCGCCACGCACACCAGGTCGAAGACGCGAATCGGCCACATCACCTCGCCAAAGAGGCGAACGCCGAGCGCGTAGAGGAGGTAGATGCCCGGCGTCTTGTGATCGAGGACGTCGCGGTAAGGAATGGAGCCTCGGAGCATCCACTCGCGCGCCACGTAGTAGTAGAGGCCCTGGTCTCGGCCGAAGGGATACAGCAAGGACGCGCACCCCAACGCGACGCCGAGGACGCACCAAATTGCGTCCAAATACCGAGCCTTTAGCCGCGCTAACACCGGACCATCGCTTCGTTGCGCCGCCTACGCGCCGCGGCTATACCACCGGCCCGCATGCTCCGCATTTACAAGCATCGCGTCAACGACGTGGCCGCCTTGGGGGCGCTCGACGCGGACTGGGGCATCGAGTTTGACCTCCGCTCCGACGGCGACCGGGTCATCGTGACCCACGATCCTTTCACCGACGGACCCACGATCGAGGAATTTTTCCCGCGCATCGGTCGCCGGCCGTGCATCTTCAACGTGAAATGCGAAGGCGTCGAAGAGCGCGTGTCACGCCTCGCCGCGGAAAGCGGCATCGACGACTACTTCTTCCTCGACTGCTCGGTGCCGGCCGCCATGAAGCTCGCGCGCGCCGGTGAGCGACGCCTCGCGGTTCGGTACTCGGAGGTGGAGCCGGTCGAAGCCGTGCTCGCGTGGCGCGGCAAGGCCAATTGGGTCTGGGTCGATTGCTTCACGCAATTTCCCACCGCCGCAGGCCCATGGCGCGAGCTCGAAGCTCACTTCCGCATTTGCCTCGTAAGCCCCGAGCTTCAGGGCCACGACGCCGCCACCCACGCTCGCTTGAAGGGCTCGCTCACGGGCCTGCGCTACGACGCCGCGTGCACGAAGAAGCCTGAGCTTTGGACCGGGGACCCGGCGCGCTGATGGTGGCCGCCGACCTCGCTCCTCAGACCGCGGACTCGGCGGCACCGACGTTCGAGCTTGGTGACGTTCCTGGCGTCGACCCGCGAACCGGCGAGATCGGCGGCGCCCTTCGCATGTTGGGCGAGCTGCGCATCTTCTGGGTTGGCGTCGCTCTCAAGGTCTGCCTCGCGACCCTCTTTGGCTCCCACTTCGCGACGCGCTGGTTCGGCCCCTTCGTCTACCACTTCGTGCACGGCCGCTTCGCCAACCCGTGGGAGGCGTCGCTGGCGCGCGGCGAGCCGCTCGCGTTTCCCTACGGCCCAGCCATGTTGGGGATCCTGTCGGTGCCTTACCTGCCGGCCGCGGTCGTTTCCTTCGACCCGAGCGGCCACCTCTCGCTCCTCTTGTTGCGACTGCCGCTCTTGGCCGCCGACGTGGCCATCTGCGTCTTGCTCGTTCGGTGGCTCCGCATCCACGCGCGCGACGTCGTGGTTCTCTACTGGCTGAACCCCATCGTCCTGTACGCGACCTACGTTCACGGCCAGCTCGACCTCATCCCCACGGCGCTGCTCTGCATCGCGCTGTATTTCGCCTTCTCCCTGCGCGTCGTCTGGGCCGGCGTGGTCTTCGGTCTCGCCTTGGCGACGAAGGGACACCTCCTCATCGCGCTGCCGTTCGCGGTCGTCTACCTCTACCGCCAGCGCCACGCGCCAGGAAAGTGGGTGACCTTCGCCGCGCTCACGGTCGTCACGACGGCGCTCCTGTACGCCGCGCCGCTGGCGTCACCGGCGTTTCGAACCATGGTCTTGGGGGGCACCGAGGCGAAGAAGATTTGGGCCGTCTCCGTCGCCTACGGCGTGCCGGGGCTGTCGTTGTATCTTGCACCCAGTGCGATCATGGTCGCGCTCTTTCGGTTCGCGAGCTACCGCAAGGTCAACCGCGAGCTGACCCTGATGTTCGTCGGCGCCCTGTACGTGGCGCTCGTCGCGATGGTGCCGCCGCAGCCCGGCTGGTTCATCTGGTCGATCCCGTTCATCGCCTACTTGGCCGCGCGCTTTGCCCGCACCGGGCGCTACGCGCTCTTGGTGCTCGCCGCGACTTACCTGGTGTACTTCTTCGTCGCCGACACGGCGACGTTCCTTGAGGCCATCGATCCCGTCGCCGGCGAGGGCTTTGGCGGGCGTGCGGCCGCGAGGCTCGCGTCGGCGATGCCGATGCTCGCGACGGGGCATGCGGCGAGCATCGCGTGGACCGGTCTGTTCTCTGCGACGGCGTTGACGGGCCTCGAGATGTACCGAAAAGGCGTGCGCTCGAACGCGATTTACAGCTTCCGCGAAGAGAGCTTCATGATCGGCATTGGTGGCGACAGCGGCGCCGGCAAGCACACGATCGGTGCCGACGTGGTCGCCGTGATGGGACCCCAACTGTCCATCGTCAATGGCGACGACGATCATCGCTGGGAGCGCGGCCACGCGATGTGGCGTCAATACACGCACCTCGACCCGCGAGGAAACCGCCTGCTCCAACAGCGCGAAGCGCTCGCGGCGCTCCGGCGCGGCCACGCCGTTCGCAAGCCGCACTACGACCACGACGCGGGGAAATTTACGGCGCCGATCCTCCTTCATCCGACGGAGTTCGTGGGCATCGTGGGCTTGCACCCGTTCTACCTCGCGTCGCAACGACAGCTCTTGCACCTCAAGATCTTCGTCGACACGGACGAGGCCTTGCGCCGTAGCTGGAAGACGGCGCGGGATGTCGAGAAGCGCGGCTACACCGCGGAGCAGGTGGCCGAGCAGATCGAGCGCCGCATGTCGGACTCGGTGAAATACGTGCAACCGCAGAAGCGCTACGCCGACCTGACCTTGCGACACAAAGGCGCCGCCGCCGACGTCGCCGCCGTCAACCTCGAGATCGAGCTTCAAAACACCCTCGACCCGATGTCGCTCCTCGACGCGCTGTCGGCGGTCCCGACGCTCTCGGTGAAGTGGTCCGCCGACGACGCCCTCCTCCGCGACACCCTCTCCGTCGAAGGAACCGTGTCGGAGGCGGCGCTTGTCCTCCTGGCGACCTCGCTCATTCCCAACCTAGACGAGCTCGTCGCCAACCCCTCGGCGTGGCAACCGGGCGGGCGCGGCGTGGCCCAGCTCGTCGTGCTCCACGCCATCAGCGTTCGCGCGCGTAGCCACGAGTCGCGCGCGGAGGCGGCGTGATCTCACCGGCTCACCTCCTCGTCGATCTCGACGACACGCTGTACGCGTACGCGCCGTCGGCCGAGGCGGCGGAGGCGGCTGCCTTTGCAGAGGCCGCCCGTGAGCTTGATTGGACTCCTTCGAGCGTCGCCAGGGCCTACGCGGACGCGCGCGATGCTGTGAAGGGGCGCCTGGGCCAAAGGGCCGCGGCCCACGCGCGGCTCCTCTACTTCCACGAGCTCGTTCATCGGGCCGGTCGCGTCGACCTTCTGGCGTCGGTGCGCCGCTGGGACCGACGCTATTGGAGCGCGTTTCTCGCCGGGGCGACGCTGCGGCCCTTCGCCCTCGAGCTCTTGTCGGGCGTAGCGAAGCGTGGCGGCAAGGTCGCCGTCGTCACCGACCTGGTGCTCGAGGTGCAGCTTTGGAAGCTCGAGCACTTCGGCCTGATGCCGTACGTGCACGCGCTCGTCGCCAGCGAAGAGGTCCCGGAAGACAAGCCGCGGCCAGAGATCTTTCAGCTCGCGTTGCATCGCATCGGCGACGTGCCCCCGGCGTCGTGCGTCATGGTCGGTGACCACGAGGAGAAGGACGGCGGCGGTGCACGCGCGCTTGGCATTCGATACTTTCGGGTCGATACCGGCAACGGCCAGGGCGAGAGCCTGGAAGCCATCGCCCATCAACTTGGAGTCGCGCCATGAGCGTGGAGCGTGAACTCCACGCGCTAGGGTCTGGCCTCGGCGCCATGCGTTGGGTGCAAGGACCCGGTGGCAACGTTTCCATCAAGGACACGGACACGCTCTTCGTGAAAGCGAGCGGGGTGCGGCTCTGCACCGTCAGGGAGCACCACGCGGCCGTGCCGCTCCCGCTGGCGCGGCGCGCACTCGCCGGCGACGCCGCCGCCGACGCGCTCGTGTTTGGCCTGAGCCCGCGGCCGTCGCTCGAGACGTATTTTCACGTCCTCGGGCCCCGGGTCGTGGCCCACACGCACGCGCTGGGGGCGCTGCTCCTCGCGTGCGCCACGGCTCCGTTCGGGGGCCTCGAAGTCCCGACAATCGCTTACGAGAGGCCGGGTCGAGGCATCGCTTTGGCCGTCGAGCGAACTTTCGGTGAAGAGCCGCCGCGAGGCCTCGTGCTGCTCGCCTCGCACGGTCTCATTGCCTTTGCCGACACCGTCGATGAAGCCATTGAGGCCACCCAGACGTTCGACGAACAGGTGCGACGGGCCATCGGCGGCACACTTCCGGACATCGACGCGCTCCTCGGCGAGAGCCTCGCCATCGGCGAAGTGGCGCCGCTCGCCGGTGGCTTCTCGCGGCGCATCGCTCCAAGGCAACATGACGGACGCGCGCTCTTTCCCGACGCCGTCGTCTACGCGGGGCACCTGCGCACCAGCGACATCGGCGCGGCGACCGCCGAGCGGGCGCTCCGCGAGGTCGCGCGGCCCGTCGTTCTCGTGAGCGACGAGGGCCACCGCCTCGTCGTGGCGCGGCGGCGTGAGCAACTCGACTACGCCGTGGAGGTTGCCGTCGCCCACGATTGGCTCGACGACGCCCTCTCCGCGCGCGGTCTCGCCCATTACCTGCCGGACGACGAGCCGGCGCGCATCCTCGACCTCCCCGCGGAGAAGTACCGCCTGAGTCATTCGTTCAAGGAGAGGTGATGTTGATCTTCGTTCCCATGGCGGGCTTCGGCGACCGCTATCTAAGGGCCGGCTTCAAGGAGCCCAAGCCGCTCATCCCCGTTGACGGTCGCGCGATGATTGAACGGGTCGTCGACTGCTTCCCCGGCGAAGAGCGATTCCTCTTTTGCGTGAACGCCACGCACGCGAAGACGACGAACGTGCTGGATGTGCTCCGGCACCTCAAGCCTAGCGCGCCGGTCGTGATCACCGAGCCGCACAAGGATGGTCCCATTCGCACCCTGCTCGCGTGCGAGGAGCACATCGATCCCGAGGAGGAGGTCGTCCTCAACTACTGCGACTTCGGCGTCGATTGGGACTACCAGGCGTGGAAGAGCTGGCTCGCTAAGGGGTGGGACGGCGCCATGAGCGGGTACCGAGGCTTCCACCCGCACTCGCTGGGGCCCACGCTCTACGCCTACATGCGAAGCGACGGCGACAACGTCCTCGAGATCCGCGAGAAGCACCACTTCACCGACAACAAATTCAACGAATACGCGTCGTCGGGGCTGTACTACTTTCGCCGCGGCCGCGCGCTCCTCGAAGCAGCGAAGAAGCTCGTCCTTCGTGGCGAGCGCGTCAACGACGAGTTCTACGTGAGCATGGCCATGCAGCTGCTCCTCGAGGAGGGTGGCAAGGTCGGCGTGTATCCGCTGAAGCACTTCTACCAGTGGGGGACGCCAGAAGATCTTCGCGACTACGAGGGCTGGGCGCGCGCGATGCGAAGGCTCGACGGCTTCTACGACGCCATGCGCAAGACGCGCTCACCGGCGCTCCACGTGATCCCGATGGCGGGGCGCGGTCAGCGCTTCGCCGAGCGCGGCTACCCCGATCCGAAGCCGCTCATCCCGACCGCCGGCGCGCCGATGATCGCCCAGTCGCTTGCGTGCCTGCCGACCCCTTCGAGGAGGATCCTCGTAGCGCTTCGCGAGCACGCGGAGGACGCGCGCTTCAAGGCCGTCGTCGAGCGGCTTCACGGCGACACCCGCGTCATTCCGTTGGACGGCGTCACGGAAGGGCAGGCGTGCACCGCGGAGCTCGGCCTCGCCGGCGTCGCCGACGACCAGCCGGTGCTCTTCGCACCCTGCGACACAGGCTACGTCTTCGATGAGCAGCGCCTCGCCGCCATGGAGCGAGACTTCGACCTCGTCGTGTTTGCGGCGAAGGGCCACCTGCCGGCGCTGTGGCGCCCGCACATGTACGGCTGGCTAACGGCGGGAGCCGACGGTCGCGTGGAACGCGTCGCGGTGAAGAAGCTTGTCGACGGCGTGCCCGCCATGGAGCAGCAGGTCGTGACGGGCACGTTTTGGTTCAAAGACGTCGCGACGTTCCGCCGCGAGTTCGCGGCCCTCATCGCGGACAACGACCGCGTCAACGGCGAGTTCTACATCGACACCATCGCCCGCCGGATGGTCGAGGCTGGCAAACGCGTCGCCGCCTTCACCGTCGATAAGTACGTGCCTTGGGGCACACCAGAGGAGCTTCAGACCTTTGACTACTGGAACGAGGTCTTCCGGCAGGGGCGCCCCCTGACGTTTGCCGGCGCGGACGCGTCGTCGACCCCGGCGTGAGGAGCGTCGCTCATGAGTGCCTCGATCAACAAATCGATCATCGTGCCTTGCTACAACGAGGCTCCGAACCTCGCCAATCTCATCGCCCGCTTCGAGGCGCTCCATGAGCGAGACGCCGACTGGGAGCTTGTGCTCGTCGACAACGGCAGCACGGACGACAGCGCACAAGTCTTCGAGCGCGAGCTCTCCTCCAAAGACCGCGCCTTTGCCCGCGTCGTGACCGTGCCGTCACCAAACGTCGGCTACGGTCACGGCATCATGACGGGGCTCCGCGCCGCCAAGGGTGAATACCTGGCGTGGACGCACGCAGACGGTCAGACGCCGCCGAGTGACGTGTTTCGAGCCTTCGACCTCCTGCTGGCAGCCAAGGAGCCTCGCCGAACGCTCGTCAAGGGGCGCCGCAAGAGTCGCCCCCTCAAGGACGAGCTGTTCACCCTCGGGATGGAGGTCGTGGCGACGACTGTCCTCGGGCAGCACCTCGCGGACATCAACGGTCAGCCCAAGGCGTTCCACCGGCAGCTGCTCACGCTGGCCACCGCGCCGCCGGTGGACTTGTCGCTCGACCTCTACTTCTTGTTCGTGGCCAAGCAAGCGCGCTTCGACGTTCGCACCTTCGACGTCCACTTTGGCGAGCGCGAGCACGGGGAGTCGAAGTGGGCCTTCAACTGGAGGTCGAAGATGAAGAACATCCGCCGCAGCGTGACCTTCATGAACGCGCTCCGCAGTGGACGCGACTACCCGCGCGCGTGACGCGCCAGCGCGCCCCTCACGGCGCCACGGCCTTCTTCTTGAACACGAGCACGCGGTCGCCCACGAGCGTGGCCGGATCCGGCGCCGTCTTTGACGACGGCTCCAAGTACGTGCGGAAGGTGATGTTGCCGAGGGCGCCGTTTTCGATGCCCGTGGGGCACGCGCCTTTCGGGATCTCCATGCAGAAGGCCTCGCCGTTGCACTTTCGCGCGATCTTCCAGGCGTAGAGCTTGCCCACCTGCGCATCGCTTGGGACGTATTTGGCTGCGCTGCCCGGGTACTCGTTGCTCGCGACGCTCTTGATGCCCACGAGCTTCTCCAAAGCGTAGACGCTGACGTTCGAATAGGCCGTCTTGCCGGTGACTTGGTGATTGGCGCCGAAGACCACGTAGAAGTCGTCGTCGTCCTTGAAGAGGACGCGCGGAGGCGTGCCCGGATAGGTCGTGTCGCGGTTGTCTCCGGCGCACACCGCCGTGCCGTTGATGCACGCGTCGGGGTCGGGGACGCCTTCGTCGACGCGCACGGTCTGCGCGTCGTAGCCCGGGTACGCGGCCTTGATGGCGTCGCCGAGGCGGCTGACGGCAGGGCGGAGCGGCGCCTCGTTCGGGCTCGACGCCTTGGCGCGCGCCGCGGGGCTCGGCAAAGGCGAGCTGCCGGCGTCGGCCGCGTTGGGCGTGATGCGATAGACCGAGCCCGGCGGATGGGCGATGTAAGCGTCCTTCTTCGCGGCGTCTTTCACGACGGCCATGCGAAAGAGCACGCCAAAGGTGTCGCTCGTTTCGTCGAGGCCGAAGTGACCCTTGGTGGGATCGAAGGTCAGCACGTTGATGGCAGCCGCGGGGACGCCGCTCTGCAAGAGCGCTGCGCGGGCGCGATCCGTCGTCGCCGCGTCGGCGGCGGCAATGACCGCTGTGGTCCGCTCAAACGGTCCCCCCGCGTCGGTGCCGATGACGAGGTTGTTCAACGTCTCCGAGAGGCTCGCGAAGGGCGTGCGCACTGCGCCCGACGGATCGGTGCGTTCCATGAGGTACGGCGTGAAGCCGAAGTAGCTGGCTTGCGGCGGCGTCGTGCCGACGTACACAATCGCTTCATCGCTGCGCAATCGGTAGGCCGCCGACATTCCATCGGCGCGCACCTTGGAGTTTGGCGCGCTCTGGCCCGGCCCCGGCGGAACGTAGAACGTCGCGTAGGGACTCGAAGGGTTGTTCCCGGAGCACGAGGTCTGGCAGCACGCCGTCATGTCCATGAACTCGAAGGTCCCGGCTTGCACCGTGAAGCCCGCTTGCGCGAGGGCACTCTCGAGGCCCGTCGCCCCAGCGCCGCCGTCCGCGTTCGCCCCGTCGACGCCGTATTGCCCGGTCTGGGCAGGCAGCCCGTCGCTCGGCGATTCGGCTCCGGCGCCGCAGGCGAGAGCGGTGAGCGTGAGGGTGACGAAGGCGGAGGTGCGGAGGGTCCGTGCGAGGTTCATGAGGTCGTCCCACTGCATCGCGCAGGCCGACCCGGGGACCCCCAAATACTGCGGAAAATATCGCTGTCGAGGCTGGACGCCGCGTCGTTCACCCCGGACGTCTGCGAAGGAAACTGTGAACGTGCGTCAGCGAAGGACGTCGACGCGCACGCTATCGACGCGCAGCCGAACGGTCGACGGCGCTTCCACGAGCGAGCCGATGGTGGCCGCGACACGCTGCTTTGGAAGGTCCACGAAGCTCGCCGAGTTTGCGATGCAGGTGGCCTGGCCTGGCGGCAACGACGCCCACGCGGCGGCGACCGCCGGGGTGTCGGGGCAGGTGACGACTTGGTCGTTCTTCTTCGCGAAAGCCCGCACCGCATCGGGCGTCCCGGCGACCAGAAACACGCGCACCCAGGCGAGGTCGGCGGCTCGCAGGTAGTTCAGCGTCGTGACCCGCACCCGGCGCACAGTGGCGTTGTCGTTGCCCGTCACCAAGTAGAGGCCGGCGCCCGTCGGTGGGTTGGTGAGCGTGAGCTGGGCGCCGCCGACGCCGCTGCCGGGCCCGCCGACGGCGAGGAGTCCCGCCACCGAGACGTGCGGCATGGGGAGCTGCGGATCCTCGGCCACCGCCGCATCGCTCGCCGTTTGCGTCGCGTCGGTGGGCGCATCGTTCGGCGCGTCCGTGGGCGCGTCGCGTGCCGCGTCTTTGCTTGCATCGCTCGCGCTGGCGTCGCCTTGCGCGTCGCCTTGCGCGTCGGCGACCGCGGCGTCGGCGCTGGCGTCACCGAGCTCGGTGAGCTCTTCGAGCAAGAGATCCGCCGAGAGCACCACGGCGCCGCCGTTGACCTCTCCGACCTCGAAGGCTCGCGAGAATGCGACGAGAGGCCTTGGCTCACCCGGCTCGTAGCGCGCGAAGAACGACACCGCGTGTGGCGCGGAGCTGGCGGGGACTCGCCCCACGGAGGCCGAGACGCGCTCGAAGCCGGCGGCGCCTGCCACAGACGGGCTCGGCAGAATCCCCGGCAAGCCCGGCCAGAGGTCGCCCGGTTGCCTCTCCGGCTCGTCGAAGTCGTCGCAGAACAGGGCCCCCGCATCGGGGCCGCAGAAGCGCTCGGCGGCGCCGCCCGCGTCCTTCGGTCGCTCGCCGCCGCTGCCCAGCGCGTCGAGGTCCACGCAAGCGAGGATGGTGACCGCCACCACGGCACCCAAGGTCGCAAGTGTGGCGCGGCGCCGGAGCATCGAGGGGGGCAGACTACACCGTGTGGTCGAGCCACGGAAACGCGGCCCCCCGGCCATGTTTTTGGCTCGTGCCGGCTAACGCTACGCTTCGGTGCGGTCGGCGGCGCACATCTTGAAGGAGTCGGAGCGCAAGGTTTTCGCGAATCGGAGAAAGTCGCAACGAGACGCCGTCGTCGCCGTCAGCGCCCCGACAGAGCGTCAAGTTCCCGTCGCGCGATCGGCCCGACCTCTGACGCGTCGGGCTGCAAGTCTCGAACGCCGCGTGCTCATCGCACTCGGCACGCGAGGTGCTCTCAAAGCCCGAGGAGGCGGGCCCCGCCTCCAAGGAGAACCATGAGAAACGCCCCCACCGGCGTCGAGCGCCGCTTCGGCCCCGACGAGCTCATTGTCAGCAAGACCGACATCGCGGGCCGCATCACCTACGCCAACGAAGTCTTCATGCGCGTCTCCGGCTTCACGGAAGACGAACTCATCGGCGCTCCCCACAGTCTGATTCGTCACCCCGACATGCCGCGATCGGTCTTCCACTTCTTGTGGCAGCGCATTCAAAGCGGAAAGGAGATCTTCGCCTATGTCATCAACCTGGCAAAAGGTGGCGATCACTACTGGGTCTTCGCCCATGTCACGCCGAGCTTCGACGAGCACGCCAAGATCATCGGCTTCCATTCCAACCGGCGCGTCCCTCGCGAAAAGCCGCTCGCCGTCATGAGCGACCTCTACGGCGCGCTCCGTCGAGAAGAGGCGCGCCACAGCGACAAGGCGTCGGCCGTCGCGGCCGGCACCAAGCTCCTCGTGAAGTCGCTCGAGTCGCTCGGCAAGAGCTACGACGAGCTGATGTTCGCCCTCTGAACTCAACCGCCAGCAAGCTCCCGAGGTCTCCATGTCGAACGTGATTTCTCTCCCCTCCCAGCCGCCGCCGCCCACGAGCGCGGCGCTTCGCGCCGTGGTGCGCGACATCTCCGCCGTGTGCCGCCGCGCGGCGGCGGGCGACCTCGAGGCGCGCGTCATCGGTCTGCCCGAGGACCAGGATCTTCTCGAACTCTCGCATGCGGTCAACGGCTTGCTCGACGTGTCCGACGCCTTCGTTCGTGAGGCGACGGCCTCGTTGGAGCACGTCGCCGAGGACAAGTTCTATCGACGCATCATCGAAGGTGGCATGCGCGGAGCCTACCGGCACGCGGCGAAGGTCATGACCGAGGCGACGGAGCGCATGGGGCGCCGCAGCGAAGAGCTCGCAGCGCTCAAAGCGCGCAACCTCATGCTCGCGAAGAGCTTCGAGGATAAGGTGAAACATGTCGCCGAATCGGTCGCCGCGGCGGCCACCGAGATGCGCGCCTCCGTGGGCACCCTCACGGAGACCGCGTCGGTGGGAGAGAGGGCTGCGCGCTCGAGCGCCACGGCAGCGGCAGAGGCGAGCACGAACGTGCAGACCGTGGCCTCCGCCGCCGAAGAGCTGAGCGCGTCGTTTCGCGGCGTGGCGCAGCAAGTGGTCTCGGCCACCGAGAAGACGACCGCCGCCGTGGGACGCGCCGCCGAGGCGTGTCGCAGCATCTCGTTTCTCGCGGAGGCCGCTCGCGGCATCGGGGAAGTGACGAAGCTCATTCAAGACGTAGCGAACCAGACGAAGCTCCTCGCGCTCAACGCCACCATCGAGGCGGCGCACGCCGGTGAAGCAGGCAAGGGGTTCGGCGTCGTGGCGTCGGAGGTGAAGAGCCTAGCCCTCGAGACGGCGCGGGCCACCGAAACGATCGAGGCGAAGATCGCCGAGATTCGCCGTGGCACGGACGACAGCGTTCGCACCATGGAAACCATGACCGGCGCCATCCGTGACATCGATACGTTGGTCGCCACCATTGCAACGTCCGTCAGTGAGCAAAGCGCTGCCACGAAGGAGATTGCCCAGAGCGTAGAGTTCGCCGCCCGCGGGACCTCGACGGTGACCCGCGACGTCGACCACATCTGCCAAGCGGCAGCGCAAACCGGTGAGGCGGCACACGAGCTCGAGTCAGCGGCCCTCGATCTCTCGCGTCAGTCGGAGTCGCTCCAGAACTCCGTCGACGAGTTCTTGCGGAGCTTCCGCGAGGGATGAGCCGCGTCATGGCGTACCATGGTCCCAATGGCCTCTTTCGACGTGCTCACGTGGAATGTGCTCCACCACACTCACGCGCTCAACTGGGGTGAGGAGCCGGTCAAGGCGTTTCCCGTCGAGCGCGAGCGCAACGTCGCCATCGCCGCGCGCGTGGCTCGCTGGCTGCGCGATGGCGTCTCGGTCGTGTGCCTGCAGGAGGTTAGCGGCGATCAACTGGCCCGCCTCGCCGACGCCTTGGGCGACGACGCCACGCTCTTCTCGCATCGCCACGCTCGTGTGCCGCGCCTTCGCGTGGAGGGGGCGTCGCCGCTCGAAGACCCCGGGGAGCTCCTCGTCACCGCGGTTCGAGGGCCGTCGGCTGGCTCTGGTGGATGCGAAGGCGCGAGCTTCGCCGAAGATCCGGGCAAGGGGTTCCTTGCGGTTGAGCTCAAGGGCGGCTTGCTCGTGATCAACACCCACGTCTCTTATGGGCCGCGCCGTGGCGAGCAGCTCGCCGCACTCGCGACCCTCATTCGCAAGAAGGGCGGCACGTCCGTGCTCATGGGCGACTTCAACGCGCCGTCGGCGATCGTTTGCGAGGCCCTCGGCGAAGGCATCCGGCTCGCGACGCTCGACGGAGCGCGTCCCACTCGCCGGGCCATCGGGGATCACCCCGGCTCGGTCATCGATCACATCCTCACCCTTGGCGGAAGCGCGGTCAGCGCCGAGTTGGCCGACGGCGCCGATCTCTCCGATCACGAACCGGTCTTGGGCCACCTCCTTCTGCCGGACGGCTGCGGGCTCTGAATCGCTGAGCTGGCCCGGCGCGACTCGTGACGCTCGGCCGATCGGCTTTGCCCTACAACGACGCCGCGAAGGCGCGGCCGAACTCGAGGGGCGACGGGCGATCGCGCGGGTCCATCGCCGTCGCCGCCCGCAGGAGCTTCGCGATGGCCGCCGGGTAGGTGCGGAGTCGCTCCGCGCTCTCGAAGGGCTCGCGCTTCATGTGCGCGATGATGCGATCGCGCGGACTCTCGATCTCGTCGAAGAAGGCGCGGCCCGTGGTCACGTTGTAGATGGTACCGGCGAGGGCGTAGACGTCGGACCGGACATCGAGCTCGACGGGATCGAGCACCTGCTCCGGCGCGATGTACCCGGCGGTGCCAGCGACGAAGCGCCCACCGACCGACGCCGGTACGCGGATGGCGCGCACCATTCCGAAGTCGATGACGACCGTCGAGAGGGGCGGCGTGTGCGCAGGATCTCGGTGCTTCTCCGCCACGAAGCGCTCACCGCCGGCGAGCGGGAGCCGCAGCCAGATGTTGGCTGGCTTGATGTCCCGATGCACGAGTCCGGCCTGGTGCAGCGCCGCGAGGCCCGCGCAGGCTTCGGAGACGACTTGCCGCAGCTCAAAGAGCGTCATGGGGCGGGCCGCGGCGTATTGCTTGAGGTCTGCACCAATCAAGTACTCAAGCACCAAGAACGGCACGTTGCCCGAGACGCCTCGGTCGATGATGTTGGCGACGTGCGGGTGATACAGGCCCGCCAGCGCCTTCGCTTCTTCTACGAACGAGGCGAGGATACCGTCGCGCTCCACGTCGTTGGCGTTCTCGAGGGCGTCGGCCTTGGGGATCTTGAGGACGAAGAGACGGTCGGCGCCGGGCTTGCGAACGAGCCACACGGTGCCGATGCCTCCCTCGCCGAGCGGCTTGATGAGCTCGTAGCCCTCGATGATCTTGGGCTCCTTCTTCTTCATGTTGGGGGGCGGCGGCGGCGTGCGCCGAATGGCCGCGCTCACCGACGCTTCGAGGAGCGCCGACGTCACGGGCCCCAAGGAGGCGAGCCACACGTCGAGCATCGAGAGGTCCCGCCCGCGGACCGCCCGCGCCACGAGGGCGGCGACGCGCGGCGCGTTCTCCGTCTCCCGTCGCGCCAGCGAATCGTCCACCGGCTCGGCGGAGGCGCCGTGGAGTCCCTTGACGGGATTGGCCAGCGCGCCGTGGAGGCGATCGGCGGCGAGCACCAGCTCGAGGCACATGGCCTCGAGGTTGGGCTTGGGGCCGGCGGCCGCGGCGAATGACGCGAGCGCCCGAGAGAAGGCCGCCAGCGCGTGAGCCAGCTCGGTGCCGCCGGCGTGAAGTGACTCGAGGGCCTTCGCTGCGGCGGCGCCCCAAGCGCCGTCGGCGGCGCCGGCCGAGAGCGCTGTGCGGAGCGCCTCGGCCTGCTCGCAGCACTGCGTGAGCGCGCTTTGCTCCATCATCGGCAGCGCCGTCGCGAGCTGGAGGAGCATGGCCGGTCGGTCGATGACCAGCGCCCACCAGGCGGCGAAGGGGCCGAGCCACTGGACGTCGTCGACCTCGCCGAGCGAGGTGCCCCGGGTGGTGTCGACGAGACGCCAGAAAAGCGTGGACAGTGCACCCTTAAGCGGGCCCGGGAGCTCGCGCGAGCCGTCGGCGAGGCCCTCGAGCTTGCGCAGCCAGAGGCACGTGTCGTGCGCCGTTGGTCCGCGGCCCGGGCCGAGGTCGGCGTCCTCCCCGCAAGCGTCGAGGGCGTAGCCGCCGAGGCGAATGGCGAGCACCTCCAGGAGGTCGATCTCGCTGTGGCCACCCTCGTGTCGCTGCTCTTTGACGAGGTCCAAGAGCTCGGCCGGCGCTCGCGCGATGAGCTGCCACGTCTCTTCGAGCTCCGGCTCTTCGATGGGCTCGCCGGAGGGACGCGTCGTCAAGAGCGGCGCCCACAGGCGCAGGGCGAAGGCGCGGGCACAACCTTCGAGAGCATTCATCGCCGCGGCGCGCTGGCGCATGCGGCGCGACTTGATGGTGATGCGCCGCGCCTCCTCGAAGGTCGCCGCGAGCGACACGGCGAAGTGTGCGGCCCGCGCGTCGGCGGCCTCGTCGTCGTATTGCGCAGCGAGGCGCACGAGGTTCTCGATGCCAAGCTCGACGTCGAGCGGATCACGCTCGGCGGCGTCGACGGGATCGGTGACCGCGATGACCTCGGTCCAGCGGCGCGCTTCATCGAGGGTCTCAGGGGTCGCGCTGCGTCCGAGCTCTCGCAGGGCCCGCAGCGGGACTTCGATGTCCGCGGTGTGGGACCCGCGTCGCCACAAAGTCGCGAGGCCTCGCGCGAGGCCGCGCGCTGCGACGGCGCCGCCGTCGCCGGCGAGGATCCGCGCCGCGAGCTTGTCCCAAAGATCACGTCGCTCGAAGAAGAGGTAAGGCGTCGCGGCGGCCACCGCCGCGAGGACGAAGGGCTCCTCGTCGGGGGCGTTGATGATGGCCTGGAGCTGGCTCGCGAGGAACGTGAGGCGCGCCGCCGGGAGCGACGCGAAGGCCGTCATGGCCCGCTGCCTCAACAGCCGTGACTCTCCGAGGACCCAATCGAGGAGCGTCCCCTCCATCTGCTCGAGCGAGCCGGTGAGGCGCCCCAAGGCGCGCGCCGCGTGGACCCAGACGAGCGGCTCCGGGTGCAAGAGCAGCGGTTGGAGCACCTGGAGTGTGCGACCCACAAGCTCCGGGTCGGTCGTGGGCGGCATGCCGCCGACGCTAATCTCGAGGCAACGTGCGGCGAGCACGCGCCCGCGAAGCGTGCCGCGCGCAGGACCGCGGATCATGGTCTCGAAGGTCTCCGCCGAACCCCAGAGCCACGGGCCCAGGTCGGGGACCTCGCGAGCGCTCGCGCCGGCCTCCCAAATGAGGATCTGGAGTCGCGCACGCGCCTCCTCGTTGATGCCTAGCGCCAGCTCGGAGCCGTCGCCCAAGAGCGGCCCGCAGGCCAACGCGTCGCCGAGCGGACCTTCGACGACGCGTGAGCGCGCGATGTCCTTCACGTGCTCTTTGTGCTCCGCGACCGTGGCGAGGTGGCGGAGCAAAGGCGCGATCACCGCGTCGCGGCGCCACGTGCTGGCGGCGCACCACACCACGAGGACCTTCGCCGCTCCCGCGTCGAAGACCTTCGCCAAGGCCTTGGCGTCGTCGCGCGAGGCTTGGGCGAAGGCGGGCCCGACGGCATCGGCGAGCGCTTCAGCCTCCTCCGAGAGGGCCGCGGCCCGCTCGTCGTGGTGGCGCCCGCCGGCGTGCCAGTGCGCGCGGAGGGCCACCTCGAGGTCGGGCGCCATGACGATGAGCGCGGTTAGCTTCTCGAGCGCTTCTTCTGCTTGGGGGGAGAGCATGGCGGACCGAGCAGGGTATCGCAAGACGGCGCCAAAAGGCGCTATCGGTCGGCAGCGTCTGGCGCCTCTCCTTCGCGCCTGTCGCCGACCACCTTTCGAATCGCGTAGGCCGGCCGCTGCATGCTGCGAAAGTGCATCCGCCCGAGGTATTCGCCGAGCACGCCCAACGCGAAGAGCTGAGCGCCGGCGAAGAGCGCCACGATGGACGCCAGGAAGGGAAACCCGGGAATGGTGCTGCCGGAGACGAAGTACCGGATGAGCACGAAGGCCAAGACGATCACGCCAAAGAGCGCGAGGCCGAAGCCCATCGTCGTGACGAGGCGCAGCGGAACGAGGCTGTAGCCGGTCAACATGTTGAGGGCGTGCCGCACCAAAGCGCGGAAGGTGTAGCCGCTCCGCCCGTGTTTGCGCGGAGCCATCGCCGTCTCTCGAACGGCGATGCGCGTTGTGGCCCACGACAGGAGCACGTCGAGCGACACGAAGGGGTCGCTCGCGCCCTCGAAGGCGGCGCGGAGCTCGCGCCGAAAGGCGCGGAAGGCGGTCGCTGCGCGCGCCATGTCTTGGCCGACGGCCGACGCCATCGACGCCTTGGTGATGCGCGACGCGACGTTGCGAAAGAGGCCGTGCTCGTCGTTCTTGGAGACGCCGTAGACGAGATCGACGTCGTCGTCGTCGAGGGCTTGGATGAGCGCGGGGACGTCTTCTGGCCGATGCTGGAGGTCGTCGTCCATCGTTACGACGATCTCGTAGCGAGCGTGCCGCACACCGGCGAGGAGCGCCGCGTGTTGTCCGTAGTTGCGCAAGAGCGAGATGCCGCGCACCGTGCCGTGGTCCCGCGCGAGGGTCTCGATGAGGGCGAAGCTCCCGTCGACGCTGCCGTCGTCGACGAAGAGAAGCTCGTAGGCTGCGGTGCTCGCGTCGAGCGCCTTCGCGAGCCTCGCTCGGAGCTCGGGCAGAGACTCCTTGCCGTTCCACACCGGGATCACGACGGACACGCGCGGCCGTTGCGTCATGACGGCCTCCCTCGTGGGGGCCCGGGCGGCGCGTAGCTGCGGCCAAGCCGCGCCCAGCAGCCGATGGTCTTCGTGAAGCGGGCGCCGAGGGCCGCGTAGACGTTGAGGACCGGCGTGTTTCGTACGCTGAAGCGCGCCGAGCCGAGGCGAGCGCCGCGCGACGCGAAGGCGCGAAGGGCGCGCTCGTAGAGGACGAGACCCGATGACGTGCTGCTCTTGGTCGCCATGGCGAGCGTCAGCGCCACCGTGTCACTTGCGCCGGCGCGCGGCTCGGCGAGGAACCACCCTTCTACGTCGTCGCCGCGACGCAGCTCCAAAGCGTGCGCCGGGTGCGCGCTCTTGAGCGACGTGGCCCACGCGTGAAAGCGAGCGTCGAGGGTCGCCTGATCAACGCCGGGCAACGCGAGGTAGCGCTCGCACGTGAAGGGCGCCGCGTCGTCAAAGGATCTTCGAAAGGGCGCCTCGTCGGCGAAGACGGCCGAGAGCGCATCGACGCTGCGTTCTGCTGGCACCGTCGCCGTCCGGCCCTTGAGCGCGATACGAAACTCGACCTGCGTATCAATCCAAAAGAAGCCCGCCGCCGCCAAGAGCGCCGGCGACGGCGCGTCGTCCAGCGCACAACGCAGCTCCACCCACGCGAATGGCCCGAAGAGCCGCTCGCGCTCGTCCCCTCCGAGCTCTAGCCATGACGCGTCATGCGTGATGCCGACCGGTGCGCCCCACCAGGTCGAGTTGGCCGCGTGCTCGCGGATCATGCGTCGACGGTGCTCACGTCGAAGAGCGACCGCAAGACCTCGATGCCATCCCACTCGGCAGCGAAGTCGTGCATGCGTGCCAAGGGAACGATGCGGGCCGCGCCCCGTTCGATGAGCTTTCGGATGAGGCTCTCGTCCATGCGAGCGTTTCCGTACGCTACACCGATTGTTTGAAGGTTCGGCGGCGTCGTCGCGAGGGCCTCCTCCTCGGTCGCGAAGGTGACGTGGAGCACCGCTCGGCCTCGCACCAGCGGCAGGCGCGGCGGGCCGTGCAAGACGACCAGGCCGCCGGTCGAGTCGACGACGGAAAAACCGTGGGCGCGCGCCTCCTCTACGGCGAGGACTCGCTCGCTCGCGTCGGCCAACGCGGCCGCGCGTTCGTTGGGGCGCTCCGCCAGGCCTCGCGCCAACTGCGCCGCCGCCGCCGCGTCGCCGCCTACGAGGACGACTCGGCGCGGGGCCGTGCACGCCGCCTGGCCAAAGACGGAGAAGACTCGAAGCAGGGCGTCTTGCACGTCGGCGGTGAGCGCCGCACTTGGCGTGAGCCACGCCTCCGAGGCGCGATCGGTGAACGCGACTGTGAGGCTGCCCACGGGATGCGGGAGCGCATCCACGGAGCGCGCCGTTCCGTCTTCTCCGAAGATGACGCGAACCTGCGCCCGCGCTGCGAGCTCGCGATTGCGCGCGTCGTCGCGGTCCATTCGCACGACCGAGATTCGAGACGAGAGGTAGCCACCGAGCTCCGAGCCGCCGAGCTCACTCTTCGCGAAGGCGACGAAACGACTCGTGAGGTCCGCGCCGCGTGAACTCACCTTGAGCGTGGCGGTGGCGCCGCCCAGGCTGAGGAGGATCACCAACAAGGGGCCCAAGAGCGTCACGTTGCTCGGGAGCCAAACGCCGACGGGCGAACGTGGCTTGAAGTAGCGACGCGTCTCGCCTTCGGGCAGAGGGAAAGTCTCCTTGAGGAGCACGGTCAGGTGGGCCTCGCGAAGGAAGCGGAGCAAGTAGGCCCAGTCGTCGCGGCTAAAGTCGTCGGCCTTGTAGCGAGCCATTCGCTTGGCCAAGCGCTCCCAATCGGCGAGGACGCGTCCGACGTCGTGAGGCGAGAGGAGCGAGAGCGGTGTGCCGGCGCCGTGCGGCTGAAACGACGACGACGCGCCGAGGCGCTCCCGCGTCGTGGCCCGCGCCGTTTCGCGCGGACCGCTGGCGGTCGTGCTGGCGCGCGCTGCCGTCGCCACGTCGGAGCAGCCGCGAACCTCGGCTGACGTTCGCCGACCGAGAAGCTCGAAGGCGGGTGCCTTTCGTCCACACGCGCAGGGGCCTAGGACGAGGCGACCCAGGTCTTCCGTCAACACGTTGTGGTACGGGGCGCCGAGCGCCAAAGGATTCATGAGCTGCAAGAGCCCCGCTTCGCGCGTCGGCGCGAGGGTGCGGAGGTCGCGAACGATGGCGTGCGCAAAGCGCGGTACGTGCCTCACGCCACCTTCGCATAAAGGAAACACGACGCCGTTTTGCTCCACGAGGCCGTAGAAGTCGACGACCGACGAGCCGGCGCCAGCGGCCCCGCGAAGGGTCTCGTCGAAGGTGTCGCGCGCGACCGCGGCGCGCTCGAGCCGCTTCCAGCCGCCGCTGTGAACGAAGGTCACTTGGCGCTGCTTGAGGAGCGCCGCGACGTCGGGCGGAGGCTTTCCCTCTGCCCAGCGCTGCCAAAGGACCGCGCTCGTCGCGTAGACGAGCACGCTCGCGTGCCCCTCGAGGACGCTCCTAACCTTGTCCCAACGAATCTCGTTCGACGCGCTATCGAGAACGAAATGAAGATCCGACGCGATGGCGCGGAGCCCCAAGGCCGCGGCCGTCCTCGCCGCCACGTGGGGGCCGCGCAAGCTCCGGCGGTCGTCCACGATCAAAAGGGGCCGCTTCGCGGCGCCGACGAACTCGCCCAGGATCGCCGCGACGCTGCGCCCCTGAAGCGCCGCGCTCGCGTCGTCGAGGGCGATGGCGCTCGGCGCTGCTCCCGTCGTCGACGACGACAGCAGCGTGCGCCCTCGCGAAACGCCTGGACGCGTCGTCGAGAGCGACAGCCGCTTGAAGAGCCCAACGTGCAAGTACGGCAGGTCGTCGAAGCTCTCGATCGTGGTCTCGGGACCCACGATGCGGGCGTACTCGGAGCAGCCCGCCCGGTGCTGTCGCGTGAGCTCCGTGAGCTCGGCGAGGAGCGCGGCATCGTCGCGCGGCCCGTAGGGCGCGCCCATCAGGAGTGCGCTCACGACGAACCCCACTGCTCGAAATGCGCGAGGTCGCCGGCCCGGAGCAGGACTGCGTTGGTGCGCGTCGCGGGGTCGCGCAAGATGCGTCCCCACGCGGCGGCAACCTCGGGGACGAGCGCCGCGTAGTCGTCTTTGACGAAGAGCTTCTGGGCGACCGACTCGACGGCTCCGAGGTCCACGCCGTGGTGTGCGAAGCGCGCGGCCCATGACGGGCTACGTCGGTTGAGGAAGAGCACGGGCGCGAAGAACGCGCGCACGAGCCGGGCGTGATGCCATTCGGTGCGCCCCGCGAGGAGGAGCGCGTCCTCGAGAGCATGCGCCATGCCGTGAACGAGGCCCACGCTCGCGTGCGCTTGGGCCACGCACGCCGTGGCGGAACATTCGAACCACTCGACATCGACGCCGAGCGGCAAGCGGAGCATGCGCGCCATGAGCTCCGCGGTGTCGCCTCGAGCGTCGTCGTTCGCGAGCGGCGATGCGAACCCTTCCACGGCGTGCACCCACGCGTCTGCGCAGGCAGAGAGCGCTCTTTGAGCGTCGACGCTCTGGAGAAACTCGGCCACGTAGACGACGGCGCGAGGCACGAGGCCGTCGTCCACGACGACCTGTCGGGCTCCGGCGGCGCGCTCGATGGCGATCGGCGAGGCTTCCGCGCCGCTGCCCCAGAGCGTTGGCACCGCGACGACGCGTCGTCGGCTTTCCATGCGCCACGCGCGGAGCTTCGCGGCGTCGAGGAACGCGCCGCCGCCGATGGCGACAATGGTGTCGACGTCGGCGTTGAGCGGCGCATCCATCGGCACGACGGGGAAGGGGAGCGCCTTGGCCGCAAAGGCCGCGCCGCGCGCGCCGGCCCAAACAACGGCACCGGCTCCGGCGCGCTCGCGCAGCTCCGGGAGCGTCCACCGCGGCGGGAGCTCAATCATCGAACGCGATGCCCTTCGTGGCGAGGAGGGTCACAAGCTCCGGGACGCTACCGATGGCCGTGATTTCCGCGGGCGTCATGTGGTAGCCGAAGGTCTCTTCGACGCCGACCCCGAGCGACACGAGGCCGAGCGAGTCCCACGTGGGAACGTCGCTCCGCGTGAGCTCGAAGGAGAACTCGCTGGCCTCGAGCAAGAAGACGTCGAGCAAGAGGGCGCGCAGCTTTTCCTTGTTGGTCATTCAGATCCTCTGCCGAAAGACTTCTCGTCGGCCGCACGCGAGGAGCGCCGCTCCGTCGACTTTGCCATGGTCCAAGAGCGGAATCGACGCTGTCGCTTCAATGCGAAGAGGCCACGTGGCGCGGGGGCGTTCACGGAACAGCGCGAGGATGGCAGAAAGCTCCGACGGTTCCGGTGCGGGCGCCACGACGAGGACGTAGCCCGGCTCGCCGGCGGCGTCGATCTCGCGAAGGCACGCCGCCTGGCCCGGAAAAACGCGTGCGACGGCGGCCGTGATTTCGGCGAGGGAGACCTTCTCGCCGTGGCGCTTCCACACCTCGTGGCTCCTTCCCGTGAGGCGCAGCGTGCCGTCCGTTTCCATCTCCCCCACGTCGCCGGTCGGCAGCCACTCGTCATCGGGAACGGCGCGGAGCGCGCCGTCGTCGACGAGCGCGACGCACCGGTAGGGGCTCCGAAAGCGAAGCGCGCCCGCGTCGTCGGCGCGAAGCTCGACGCCTGGAAGGGGTCGACCCACGTTGTCCACGTCGCCTGCGTCTTCGACGCTTTGCACCGTGAGGCGCGGACCGGCCTCCGTGCAGCCGTAGTTGTTGGTGAGGAGCGCTCGCGGAAAGAAGCGGCGCAGCTCGGCGAGCGAGGCTGCCGGGAAGGGACCTCCGGCGAAATGGAGCCTCGCCACCCGCGGGAACGAGTCCGTCGCGAACAGTCGTCGGAGCATGGGAACCTGGCCCCCCACGAGGCAGAGCATCGATTGGGGCGCCTCGGCCAGCGCGCGCCTGAGCGAATCGGGCTCCCCAAGTCCCTCTGTGA
The DNA here is from genome assembly GCA_016703425.1 of Myxococcales bacterium. Classification (NCBI taxonomy): domain Bacteria; kingdom Pseudomonadati; phylum Myxococcota; class Myxococcia; order Myxococcales; species Myxococcales bacterium. The sequence goes on along the minus strand of JADJCA010000008.1, from coordinate 546,187 downwards.
CAAAGAGCGGTCTTCGCTCGACGCGGGCCCAAAGCCACTGGTTAACAAGCGCGAAAGCGTGGTGAAGCGGCAGCGCGAGCACGACCGCCTCCACCGCGTCGCCGCCCTGCGCGGCCGTCAGCGTTCGAGCGAGCGCCTCGGCGCGGGTCTTCGCGAGAACGACCTGGCGCGGCTGCCCCGTCGAGCCCGACGTGTTGAGCAGGAAGTGCTCCGTCCCGTAGGCCGGTAGGCCCGTGGTCTCCGTGAGAGCGTCTTGCCCAACGGCGAAGGTTGCGCGGCCGGTCCAGGCTCGATCGAGCGCTCTGACAAGCTCCTCGCGACTCACGTCCCGAGGTTACAACCGAACGCGGCGCAACGTGGTGCGTCCGCGAGCTACCGCGACGCCAGCGTCGAGGCGCCCAGGCCGCCCGGCTCCGTCGCCCTCGTAGCCGGCGTCACTCGGAACTGCACCGAGGAGCCTTCCTGATGCGTGGGGCGATCGAGAAAGAACATCGTCAAGCCGACGCCGAGGCCCAGGCCACCGGCGATGGCCATGGTCTGCCCCGTGCCGCGCAGGCTCGAGTTCGGCTCCGTCGACGGCGCGACGGCCAAGAGCAACGCACCGGTGCCGAGCGACGCCGCACCCAAAGCCGAGAGCCAGAAGCCCGTGGTGCCCACTGTGCCGAGGCCCCGCGCTTGGCCCATCGTGTGATTGAGCGCGACCGGATCGCGCCCGACCTTCACCACGGCCACGCCGGCGCGGCCCTGGTCTGAAACGCCGCGGAAGGTGAGCCTGTGTTCGCCTTGCGGCAGGACTACAGCGCAGGGCGTCGATTCGCACACGGACTTTGTCGCCACGCCGTAGGCCGAGACGTACACCCCGCGCGCGAAGCCGCTCGCCGCGTAGGTCCCTTGCACGACGTCCACGCGTGCCTTCGCGTCGGGGCTTCCGATGACGACCACACCTTGTCCGCGCGTCGCCTCGGGGAGGTCATCGTCGAGCCTCGGGGTCACCTTCGGCGGTGCGGCCGGCGGCGCGAGGTTCTGCACGCAGGCGACGCTCTGAAGGGCGAGGAAAGCGACGGAAGCGGTGAGGATGGATTTCTGCGTGGTCATCTTTGGCTCCGTTCCGAGGAGCCGTGAGGCGCAGCGCCGTCGCAGAAATATCGATGCGAGGCTTCAATCGACGACGTGGTGATCCCCCGCGGATCGCCCGCGAACCGGCCGAATTGGGCCGCATTGCGGCCGTTCGCGGGGGAGCGACGCGTTCCGGGCCGATTCACCGCACCAGGGTGCGGGCTCCCGTCGGCACGATCCCTGAAGGAGGCGACGCGATGTTCGTACGCGCCGCGCTCAACCTGTCCGTCTTGGTCTCCGTCGGCATCCTCGCGAGCGCTTGCGCTGGCAAGGACGAGCTGCCGCCGTGGCAGGGCTCCGGAGACGACGACCGTCAGAGCCAGTCGTCCTCGCAGAGCACGTACACGGGCAGCGAAGCGGGGACCGGGCCGGGGACGGGAGGTGCCAGTGGCACCGACGCCGGACCTGGCAACGGCGCCGCGAACGACCCGAACGGCAACGGACCGAATGGCAACGCTGGCAACGGAGACGGCGGCAGCGGCAACGGCAACGGCAACGGTACCGGTGCGCCGCCGAGGCACGATCCCGCCACCGTGTGCACGAAGCTCTCGATCTGTTGCTCGTTTCCGAAAGCATGCACAGCCGAGACCTACGCCTGCCAAGGCGTCTCGTTGCTGGGCGATCCGGCCGTGTGCAGCACCGTCTTGACGCTCTACGAAGGCATCGGCTGCGACAACAAGTTGAACCTCGGCGCGGCCATCATCCCCGGCTTCCCGGGTTGTCCGAAGCCGCGCGGTGGCTTCTTCTGAGCGCGTGCCCTCCGTCAGAGAAGGACGGTCAGCGCACGACCGGCACGGGAGGAAGCTCGGCGATGCCAGCGGCGGCGAAGGTGACGTGCTCCCATTGCGACACTGGCGCCGAGTCGGCCGTGAGCGGGATCAACTGAGCCACGACGTTGGTGCCGTCCCACTTGAGGCGGAAGAGGCCTGACGTCCCAGCCGCGGGAAACTCCTGCGTGAGGATCACGTCGCCGACCATCGTGCCCCACTGCGAAGGATCGGCGCCGAGCAGCTTCGCGGCGGCGTAGTCGACGCCGAAGAAGTTCTCCTTTCCGGTGTTGAGGTCGATGTCCTCCACGTTGACGCCGAGCGTGTAGGTCACGTACTGGCCATCGGTTCCGAAGGCGTAGAGAAGACCTTGCGCCTCGGCGCCCACGAGCGCTTTGCCGGCGAGGGGCCCGAAGCGGGCGGGCTTGTTGGGCGCTACCACGAGTCCTTCGAAATGCACGCCGTCGACGCGCGCGACGCGAGTCGCCACGCCCGCGGCGGTGATGCGCCACAGCTCGCCCAGCGTCGTGGCTGCCAGTAGATCGCCGCCGAAGACGCCCGTCCGGTCAACGTAGAGCGAGCCACGCATCAGCCCGTTGTTGTCGCCGGCGAGGGTGACCCAGGGGTTCACGACCGACGCGCCGCCCGCTGTGATGCGGGCGATCTCGCCGTCGTTGCCGTTGCCAACGAACAGATCGCCGACAGTGAACCCGCCGGGGTTGCCGGAGCGGGCCGTCGCGATCTTCACCTCCTCCGTGAGGCCGCTCAGGGTCGAGAACGGGTAGTGCTTTCCGTCGAACTCGATGCGCTCGAAGCCGACCGGCGAGCCGGTGCTGTAGTTCACCGAGAGGACCACCGAGTTGGTGGGCTCGTGGTAGTCGATGCCTACGGGGTTGGTGAAGTTGGTGCTGATGGGAATCAGCTTGATGGCCGCCGGCAAGCCGTCGTTGATGGGATCGTCGAAATTCGGCTTGCCGTCGCCGTCGTCGTCGCCGGTGCCCTCGACGGCGTCGGGCACGCCGTCTTGATCTGTGTCCTTGGTGAGGTCCGCGCCGCTGTCGCCGCGCACGATGCCGCCGGCGTCGCGGTCGACGGGCGGTGCGACGATCACGGGACCTGCGTCGGGCGTCTCACCGGTCGTCGGGGCAAGCGAGTCGGAGGCCGTGGAGCCGCAGGCGAGGAGGCCCACGAGCAAGGCCCGAGCGAGGGAGACACGGCGCATGCACGAACCTTAGCAGCGTTGGCCTCGCGGTTCTCTTGGCGGAAAAAGTTTTGGTCACGGCGGATGCGGCCCCTCGCCGTGGATCGAGGTGACACCGATCCCTGTCGAGCAAGGAAAAACCCGCAGCGGCGCGCGCTCGTCGTCCGGCACGTTCGTTGCTGCCAGGGGGACATGCGACGTCTCAAGAGCGGCCTCTTTGGCTCGATGTTGGTGGTGGCCCTCGGTTCCGGCTGCAGCGTGGAGCCGGAGACCGACGACCTCGCCGACGCCCTCACGGAAGGGACGCGCCCTTGGGATGCGGCCGCCGAGCGGGCGTTCTCCAACTGGATCGCCAGGCTCGGAACGGCGCGCGCGGAGGGGCGCTGCACCAAGCTCAACGAGTGCATCAACGATCCGTCGATCAACTCGCTCAAAGCCGCGACCGACGCGCCGCTCGATCTGTTCGCCGATTGCGCTGACGTCCCCATGGAGCTCCGCGCCTACTTCGCGGTGAAGACGCGGCGTCCGTTTCGCTACGTCGCGAGCATCGAAGGAACAGGAGCCGACCAACGCTACTCGGCGGGCAACCACCCCCTGACCTTCGCCAGCGCCGGCGGCTCGCGCACGATGCAGAGCCTCATGACGCGCATCTCCGGCTCGGTCCACAGCGGGTTCTTTCGAATGGCTCCCGAGGTTGAGGAGTCGGACACCTATCCCATCAAGCCGAGCCGCGCATCGTTGCGGCCTGGCACCGTCTACTACGACCCCAACGGGCACGTCCTCATCGTCTACCGCGTCGACGCCGACGGGAGCATCTGGACCATCGACGGTCACCCCGACAACTCGCTCACCTTCGGTCGCTTCGCCGAAGGTGCCTACGCCGTCGGGGGCCGCGCCCAGGGAGGAGGCTTCCGGAACTTCCGGCCGCAGGCCGTCGACTTCTTCGGGAGCGTGTCCGCGTCGCGCAACGACGAGCTCGCGGACTACGGCGAGGAGCAATACGGCCACGGCAACGCCTACTTCGACTGGCTCACGACGGCGCTCGGCGGCACCGCGAAGAGCGCCGACAAGAAGTTCAGCGAAAAACTCGATCAGCTCTGCGTCGACTTGAACGCACGCATCGCATCGGTGGACGCGGCGCGCGCCACGGCAGCGCTCCCGCTCGGCCCGCTGCCGCCGAACATCTATGCGGCGGAAGGCGACTGGGAGGCCTTTTCGACGCCCAGTCGCGATGCCCGTCTGCGCGCGAGCTTTCGTGCGCTGTACACCTTTGTGACCACTGCGCTCGCGCCCCTCCGCGGCCCCGCCAAAGAGGCGATGCTCCAAGCGCTCGGCGCCGCGTGGCGTGCCCACCAGGCTTCGGCGGCCTGTCACGTGAGCTACACCAACAGCGCGGGCGCTCCCGTGAGTTTGTCGCTCGAGGCCATCGCCCAACGTGTCTACGATCTCTCCTTCGACCCGTACCACTGCGTGGAGATGCGTTGGGGCGCGCATCCCTCGGCGAGCGCCGAGCTCGCGTCGTGCCCCACGGCCGATCGAGAGCACCTCGAGCGCTTCGACCTCGAGCGTCGCAATCGAAACGTCATCGATCGCGAGCCCGTGACGGCGACGGGGGCGGACTATGGCCCGGAGACGCCGGCCGACATCGACGTGGCGGCGCTCCTTCGTCGCGCGGGAGCCCTCTGAGCGCCGCGAGCCGGCGACGAGGAAAAGCATCGACCGTAGGCGCCGTTGGCAGGTAGAACGCGGTCATGAAGACGCGTTTCATGGCTCGGACAGCCGGCCTCTCGCTTTCGTTCGCTTTGGCGTTTTCGCTGGCTTGCAGCAAGGAGCCCACGCGCTGGGACCAGGCCGGACAGGCGGCGAAGTCGGCTGCCGCTGCCGAGACGCCCGCTCCCGCAAAAACCGAAGGCGGGAAGTTCAACAAGTTCTTTCCGGCCGACGGGGAAGGCGGGGCCTCGCGGGTCTTCACGCAGGAAAAGGACGGCTTCGCACAGGCAGACCTCAAGAAGGACGGCGCGACGCTCGCCACGCTGTCGATCTCCGATACGGAGGGCGACGTTGCAGCCAAGAAGAAGTTCGAAGAGGCCAAAGAGAAGGTTGGCGAGTACCCCCTGGTGACGGTCGGGGCGAAGCAGTCGGCGCTCCTGGTCGGACGATACCAAGCGAAGGTGAGCTCGCCATCGCTCGACGCGGCGGCTCGCAAGGCGCTCCTCGAGAAGTTCGACCTCAAGGGCTTGGCCAAGCTCTGACCCGCAACGCACACGCACGATCAGCCCGCACCAGCCAGCCCCGCACCAGCCAGCCCCTCAGCCAGCATCGGAAAAGACGACCATGAGCGATGACATGATGATTCACGAGGTCCTTGAGGCGTTGCCGTCGTCGAGCATGACGACCCGCGTCTTGTCGCTCTTGGACTACGTGGTTCCCGGTGAGTGGCAGAACATCACGCGCATGGACGACATGATCCGTGACGTGACCGGCGAGAGCGACGAGGGCCTGATCCAGCAGGTCGGCGAGCGAGCCATCGCCCTCTACGCGAACCCCGACAACGGCTACCAACGGGCCGTCCAGATCTACCGCCTCATCGACGACACGGGCACGCTCGCCGGCGCGGCGGCGCTCGCCAACAAGACCGGCGAGGCCTTCGAGTGGCTCTCGTTTTTGACCGACATCACGCCGAAGCCCGACACGACGCAGGCCATCGACGCGGCCCTCAAGCTCGTCGGGGAGCTTGCGGCGTTCTGCTATTCGGCGGGAATCCCCGGCGACAGCATCGGGGACTTCGCCTCGTCTCTGGGAAACGCGGCCAAGGAAGACGCCATTCGCATCGCCGCCTGGGTGTGCTTCGACGGCCTCCTGCCGCTGGGCCCCGACTTTCTCTCGCGCAGCATCGACATGGTGCAGTCTGCCAGCGACGACCTCTTCGGTGAAAACGGTCGGTTCTCGCGCATCGTGAGCCTCTTGCCGGGCTCGTCCATCGCCGAGCAGCGCGCCTTGGCCGTGTCGAACCTCGATGCCGCCAAGGGCACGCTCGAAGGTTTTGTCGCGAACAAGGGCCTCACTCGCGAGAGTGTCTGGGATCGCGTGAAGAGCGGCCTCGAGGTCGCCGACGACAAGCTCGACACCATCGCCGCGGCGCTCGACCTCACGACGAGTCCCTTCGAGCACACGGGCATCCAGAGCGTGGCTCGGCGGGTCATCTCGCGCGCCTACGGCGAACTCTGAGCGGGAGGCCCTCGTGTGGGTTCCTACGGAGAGCGATTCCCCGTTCACGCGCCTCGGCGGACGTGACGCCGTCGTTCGGCTCGCCGAGACGTTTTACGACGTGATGGAGGAGGGCGAGCCGGGTCTCGCGAAGCTCCACCCGCTCACGGCCGAGGGCCACATCGACCGCGGCGCCCGCGAGCGCTTCGCGCTCTTCCTGGTGGGGTGGCTCGGCGGACCGCAGGACTACGTCGCGGCTCACGGACACCCGCGCCTTCGCATGCGCCACGGACGCGTCCTCGTCGACCTCGCGATGCGTGACGCGTGGCTTCGGTGCATGGGGCGCGCGATGGACGCGCACGGCGTGACCGGCGAGGTCCGCGAGTTCCTGGACGCGCGCTTCGCTCAGGTCGCCGACTTCATGCGCAACACCGAAGGCTGAGTCGATCCAAGGGATCTCTGCCTTACTTGCGGAAGCTCTCGAGGTCGACGCCGAAGCGTTTCGCCCACCGATGAATCTGCATGCGCGTCTTGCCCATGAGCCGTGACACTTCGCTCACGTTCCCGCTCGTCTTTTCGAGCATCGCCACGAGCTCGGCTTTCGTCTTCTCTTCCGCCTCCGAGAGCGGGCGGCTTACGTCGCCGTCCTCGTCGTCGTCGCTCTGGCTCTTGGGCGGGCCTTTGGGCGTTCCTGAGGGAGCCTTGGCGGCGTCTGGGTCGCGCTTCACGCTCTTGGTGAGCGCGGCGCCAACGTGCTCCATCCGAAGGAGCGCCGTGGTCGCCGTCACCGTGGCCACCGACAAGACGTGCTCCAGCTCTCGGACGTTGAGCGGCCAGTCGTGAGCCACAAGGGCGGAGACGAGCTCGGGCGCGAAGCGCGTCACCTCCGCTTGCTCCGGCGCCACGCGAGGCAAGAGGTCGGCGACAAGGATACCGAGATCGGCCTTTCGCTCGCAGAGCGGCGGAATGCGGTGCACGAAGGCTGAAATGCGCGCGTAGAGATCGGGGCGAAAGTTCGGGCTCTCGTCGATGGACCGCAACGTCGCCGAGAGGATGCGCACGTCGACCGGTACGGGCTTGGTCGCTCCAACGGGGAGGACCTCGCGCTCCTGGAGCACGCGCAGGAGCGTGGCCTGCGCGGCCGCGGGCAATTCGCCGATCTCGTCGAGCAGCAACGTGCCCTGATGGGCTGAGCGGATGAGGCCCGGTTCGTCCTTGAGGGCGCCCGAGAACGCGCCTTTCACGTGGCCGAAGAGCAAACCCTCGACGAGTGCCGGCGCAAGCGCTCCGCAGTTGATCGCGACGAACGGGCCGGCGCGGCCGGAGATCTCGTGGATCGTTCGAGCGAGCACCTCCTTTCCGGAGCCGCTCGGCCCGAGCAGCAGAATTGGCAACGTCGACAGTGCGACGCGGAGGAGGCGCGGCATCGCCTCGTCTTGATGGGGCACCAGCGTCGCCATGCCGCGCGGCCGCGACTTGCGCGATGCCGAGTCGATGACGACGGCCGTGCCTGCGCCCGTCTCTTCCTCGGCGTAGAGAAACGCGGTGGCTCCCAGCAAAAACGCCTGCTCGCCGCCGCCGGCGAAGGCGAAGCTCTCGACGCGCTGCTGCGCGACGAACGAGCCGTTCGTCGAGCCCAGGTCTTCCAGCAGGAACGTGCCGTCGGGGAGCCGCCGGAGACGCGCGTGTTTTCCCGACATGCGCGGGTCGGGGATGAGCAGCTCGGCCGTGCGTCCGGTCGTCGTGAAGGCTCGTTCGCGCCCGCGCCCGAAGCGCAGTTCGTCGAGCTCGCCGAGGGCGACGCGCAGGTCATGGGAGACTCGCGTGAAGCATGCCCGGGCGCGCGGGAGTATACGCCCGCGTCGGGGCCCGGGGCTCGCGAAGCGATGGCACCTACCGCGCCCGTGCGTCGAAGTGCGCCTTGAGCCGGGTCGCCGAGAGGGCCTTGTCGTAGATCGCGAACTCGTCGAGGACGCCGCCGAAATAGCTCAGGCCGACGTCGTCGTAGCCGATGGAGAGCTTCGTGCCGACCTTCGCCGCTTGACTGCGAGTGTCGGGCGTCGACGCGAGCAGTTCTCCGTCCTTGAAGAGCCTGAGCTCGCTTCCGTCGTAGACACAGGCCACGTGCACGAAGGTTCCGCTCTCGATCCCCACGCCACCGGGGCCGACGGAGCGCGCGAAGACGCCGTTACCCGCCACCCAGCGCTCGCAGACCAGCCCCTCAGTCGAGTTGATGTACGCGCCGAACTGCTGGCGCCCGCCCGAGGACAGGTCCCGCTGAAAGAGCATCTGGTTGGTGCTCTTGATCGTCTGCACGTTGAGCCATGTCTCGAAGGTGAACGGGGCGCGATCCGTGAAATCGATGTTGGCGGCGTCTACGCCCCCGCTGGTGCCATTGAGCAACACCGCGGCGTTTCCCGCGATGGCGCCTGCCGCGCCGAGCGTCACGCCCGCGTTGTAAGCGCCCGGTCGAAGCCCTCCTTCGTCCAATGCGGTGGTCCCGGAGGCTTCCGCAAAGCGGTAGTACGCGAGGGGCGCATCGCTTGTGACGGTCTGCGGGTAGGTCGCTTGCGCGCCGTCTTGCGTCGCGTCACCCCCGCTCCCCGCGTCGCCACCTCCGGCGCCATCCAGCAAGGCTGCATCGCCCGCCGCGTCGTCACCGGTGGCGCCGTCGCGACCGGGTTGGCCGGTGATGCCGTGCGAGAGGTCAGGGATCGTTTCGAGCAACGTGCAGCCGCCTGCGGCGAGCGCCAATGCGAGCGCCCACGTCGCGGTTCGAGCGCGAATTCGCAGTGCTTCGGTTGCAACCGATCTCAGCCGCATCGAGCGCATCATGCTATCACGCTCTTCGTGCTCCACGCCGTGCGCCGGCCCACTTACGCCCCCGCGCGACGCGCCGCCCGCTTGGCCGCGTCACTGTCATTCTTGCTCGTCGCCTCAGAAGCCCTCGCCGCCCCTCCATCGCTCGACCAGTGCCTCGCGGCCTCTGACGGCGCGCAGGCGCGGCGCGACGAAGGCCGCTACACGGAGGCGCGCGCCCTGACTCTCACCTGTGCGAGCGAGGCGTGCCCAGCCATCGTGCGCCGAAATTGCGAGAAGTGGCGGGCCGAAATCGAGGCCTCGATGCCTACCGTGGTCCTCGTCGCGCGCCGCGCCGATGGGACCACGGACGCCTCGGCCTCGGTCTTCGTGGATGGAGCGGCCCTGCTGTCGCGGTTGACCGGGACCCCGGTGGCTGTCGACCCGGGCGAGCGTCGATTCACGTTCCGCCTTGGGGATGCGGTCGCAGAGGTGAAGACCCTCGTGGCCGCTGGCGCGAAGAACCAGCTCGTCGAAGCCCGCTTCGGGGTTGGGTCTCCGTCGCCCTCCCAAGCGGCGTCGCCCGCAGCCGTCGTCGATGCGCCGCCGTCTGAGCCGCCTTCGCCCCGACGTGGCCCTCCGGTGGCGAGCCTGGCGCTTGGGGCGTTGGGCGTCGCGGGAGTCGGGGCGTTCGCCTATTTCGCCGCCACGGCCAAGGGCGATCTCAACGCCATCGAACGCGCGCCCTGCGCCGCCACCAAGACCTGCCCCGAATCGGAGACCGATTCGATCCGGACGCGCTTCCTCGTCGGTGACATCGCCCTCGGCACGGGCCTCGTGTCGCTGGGCCTCGCCACGTGGCTTTGGCTCGACGCCTCCCCGAAGAAGGCCTCGGCGACTGTAACCGTCGTTCCCGGCCTGGTTGCCGCCGCCTTTTCGGCTCCGCTCCCCTGACCGCGTGCGCAGCGGCGCGCCGGTGTGTTGTGCCGGAGAGTTCGTTCCCGGCGCGCCATAAGATACGCTTGGCGACCATGTCGGAATCCCAAGATGGGTCGACGGAGCTGCTCCCGATGGCGCGCTCCGTGTTGCGTCATCGGCCTCGCCTCGCCTGGAGCGACGCCGCCGGCGAGCACGGCCTCGATGTCGTTGACCGAATGCTCGTTGGCTCTTCGCCGGACGTGGCCGCCGTCCTTGTCGATCGCGCCGTCTCCCGCCTCCACGCGCAACTCGAGCTGCACACCGACGGAGTGTGGATTCGTGACCTCGGGTCGCGCAATGGCACCTTCGTCGAAGGTCTCCGCGTCACCCAAGCGCTCGTCCCCGAGGGAGGACGGATCGTCGTCGGCAAGACGACGCTCACGGTCCAACGCGGCGGCGAACCGGCGCGTGTGCCCTTGTGGCCCCACGATCGCTTTGGTCCCCTCGTGGGACGTTCCGAGCTCATGCGCGAGCTCTTCATGCGCCTCTCCGAGTACGCCGCGAGTGATGCGACGGTCCTCGTCCAGGGCGAGACGGGCACCGGCAAAGAGCTTGTTGCGGAGGCGCTCCACGGCGCCTCGGAGCGCTCCGAGCAACCGTTCGTGGTGGTGGACTGCGGTGCGCTCCCGGAGTCGCTCCTCGAAAGCGAGCTCTTCGGTCACGCGCGCGGAGCGTTTACGGGAGCCATCCACGCCCGCGCCGGCGCCATCGAGAGCGCGCACGGTGGAACGCTCTTCCTGGATGAGATCGGCGAGCTGCCTCTCGCGATGCAGCCCAAGCTGCTTCGCGCCATCGAAGCGAAGAGCGTTCGCCGCATCGGCGAGTCGGACTATCGACCGGTGGACGTGCGCGTCGTGGCGGCGACGCACCGCGATCTGCAGGGGATGGTCGCCGCCGGCGCGTTCCGCGAGGACTTGTACTTCCGGCTCTCGGTGTTGCCCGTGACCGTGCCTCCGCTGCGAGCGCGTCCCGAGGACGTCGCGATCCTCTTCGAGCACTTCGTCGGGGCACCGGCGCCAGCCGCCATCGTGACTCGCCTCGCGGAGCATCCCTTTATTGGCAACGTCCGCGAGCTGCGCAACCTCGCGGAGCGCGTGCGCGTGCTTGGCGTCGAGCGCGCCATGGCCCTGTCGCTTGGCGGCGATCCGGCCTTGGCCAGCAGCCTCTTGCCTCCACCGCCTCCAACGGGGCTCGCAACGCCCACCGACCTTCCGGCGGTTCGCACGGACGTTCCCTTCAAGGAGCTCCGCGAGCAGTGGCTCGACCACCTGGAGCGCGGCTACATGGTGGCCCTCATCGCGACTCACTCTCGCAACGTCACGGCGATCGCCGAGGCCGCGGGGCTCGACCGGACGTACGTGCATCGGCTGCTGCGCAAACACGACCTCTGAGCCCTCCGCGCAAGCGAACCCATGTCCGTCGGTCGCTACACCTTGCTCGGGGAGATCGGTGCCGGTGGGATGGCGACGGTCCACCTGGCTCGGCTCCGCGGCCCCATGGGCTTCGTCAAGACGGTCGCCGTCAAGCGCCTCCGCCAAACGCTCGCCAGCGAGAAGGGCTTCGTCGAAATGCTCGTCGACGAAGCGCGGCTTGGCGCCCGCATCCAGCATCCGAACGTCGTGTCGACGCTCGACGTCGTGATTCGACCCGACGAAGTCTTGCTCGTGCTCGACTACGTTCACGGCGAGTCGCTGGCCCGACTGTTGGCGGTGGCACGCGAAGAGAATCGAGACGTGCCGATCCCGATCGTGGCGGCCATCGTCGTCGATGGCCTCCACGGGCTGCACGCGGCGCACAGCACCCGCGACGAGACCGGGACCCCGCTCGACATCGTTCACCGCGACCTGTCACCGCAGAACCTCCTCGTCGGCGTCGACGGCGTCGCGCGAGTCGCCGACTTCGGCGTCGCCAAGGCTCGAGGCCGCGTGCAAGAGACCGAGAGCGGCGTCATCAAAGGGAAGGCCGCGTACATGGCGCCGGAGCAAGCCCACGGCGCGACGGTCCAGGCGTCGGACATCTTCTCGATGGCGGTCGTGGCTTGGGAGATGATCGCCGGCGAGAGGCTCTTCAAGGGCACCACGCCGGGCGAGACGCTCGCCAACGTGCTCGTCGGCAAAGTTCGTCCGTTGTCGATGCGGGCCGATGTCCCGAAGTGGCTCGAAGACACGATTCGGAAGGGGTTGCAGCGCGATCTAACGAAGCGCTTCTCGACGGCCCTCGAGATGGCTCAAGCCATCGAAGCCGGCGGGAAGCTCGCGAGCCGCGATGAGGTCGGCGCGTGGGTGCGTTCGCTCGTCGGCAAGTCGCTCGATGAGCGCGACAGCCTCATCTCCTCGACGGGGAACTCGGCGCCCATCGCCGCCGGCGAGCTCTTGGCGCTCACCCTGACGAGCGAACCCCGACCCTTCCCTCGCCGGCGGCCGTGGATCGCAGTGGCGCTCGTGGCGTGTGTGGCCGGTGGCGCCTTCGCGGCGGCCATGTTGCGACCGACCACGACGGCCGATCCCGCCGATGCCGACGTCACGGCCTTGGACGCGGCGGCGCGCGTTGGCGTCGCTAGCTCCACGTTCGACGCCGCGCTGGAGTTGGACGCGGCGCTCGCCCTCGACGCGGCTCCGGACGCTGATGCCACCGACGCGGCCAAGGTGACGGTGAGCGCGAGTTCAGCCTCGGCGCGAGAGAATCCAACGAGAGCTCCCGCGAAGGGACGGCCGGGCCCAAAGCCCAGGGGGAGAGACTGCGACCCGCCCTACATCGTCGACGCCAACGGTCGCATTCAATACAAGCGCGACTGCCTCAAGCGCTGACCGCGGGACCGCGCGCCACAGCTGTAGACGCTCGTCCATCGCCTCGGCCGCTCGCGTGGGAAAAACGTCGATGTGAGCGGCGTAGGGCGCCGGCCGCCGCGCGGCACGACGAGTGCTTCTCCAGCCAGCATGCAAAGCGTGAGGGTGATGCTCGCTGCCTTGAGCCTGCTCGCTCCGTCGACCGTCGCCCTGGCGGCGCCGGTGGCACCGACGCGAGACAAGCCGGCCACGGAGCAACGGGCCAGTGACAAGCCGGTCGCCGCGCCTGTCGAAGCCAAGCCCGGCGAGCGAAGTGAAGAGGCGACGCTCCTCGTCCGACCCTCGGCCGGCGTGGCGGGGCGTCACTTCGGGTACGCCGACGGTCTCTCGCGCGGCCTGCGCTCCTACGACGTGCCCGTTACACCGACGCTCGGCCTCGGGGCTGAGCTCTATCCGGCGCGCACGCTGGCGGGCCTCGGCGGGCTGGGGTTGTTTGCGGATTACATGGAAGCCGTGGGGCTCGTCTCCGAGCGCGGCGGCGAGCCGGCGAACGCCGTCTGGCGTCGCTTCGACGTGGGCGTCCGCTACCGTCTGAACGTCGGGCGCGGCTGGCTCCTGGGGGGCCGCGTCGCTTACGGCGGAAGCGACTTTCACCACGACGGAGCGACGCGGCTCGACACGGCGCCCGTCGACGCGTCGTACCGGATGCTCCGCGGCGGCCTCGACGCCCGCGTGCAAGTCGGTGCGTTCGCGGTCGTGGCTGGCGTAGACGGCCTCAAGCCCGATGACCTAGGACCGCTCGCGGTGCGCTTTCCGCGCGCCGAAGGCCTCGGCCTCGCGGCGCGCGCGGGCGTCGCCACGCGGCCCTTCCGTCACATCGAGCTCGGCGCGCAAGCGGCCTACGAGCGCTTGGCGTTCCAGCTGAACCCCGAACCGGGCGACAAGAACGTGGCCGGCGGTGCCCTCGATGAGCACTGGCGTTTGGAGGCGAATGCGACCTTCTTCTATTGAGGGGCGTGCGGCCGCCGCCGCCGCCGCCGCGACGACGCTGACGCGGCTCGCGCGGCGCAGCTCGACGCAGGCGATTTTGGCGCTCTCGTTGTGCGCGAGCATGGCGTGCGTCGGCGGCATCGACGATCCGGCGCGCTTCCTCGCCGCCATGGGCGACGCCGCAGCGCCGCCGCCGCGACTCGCGTGCGTCGACGCCGTCCCCGCGATGTTTGCTTCGAGCTGCGCCGGCGCTGCATGCCACTCGGCGGGGGGGCCGTCGGTCGATCTCCTCAGCCCCGATGTTGCAGCCCGCGTCGTGGGCGTTGCAGCTCGTTCTGGCGGCGGAGTCTTGGCGGACGTTCAGCGCCCCACCGAAAGCGTGCTCTTGCGCCGACTCTTGGGGACGAGCGCCGGTCCCGTCATGCCGCCGGGGGCGCCGCAGGTGTCTGCCGAAGTCGCGCGTTGCGTCGAGGCGTGGATCGGCGACCAGAAGGCGCCGGGCGTGCTTTCGCCGGAGCCGCCGCCGGCCGTCGTGCCCACGACCCCGGGCGCCGCTGATGCGGGCGTCGACGTCGCGGCGCCGCCAGTGACAGGGACGACGGTGCGGGTCGCGGCCGGCAGCGATGCACCCTACACGGATCCCGGAGGCCGTGTTTGGTCGGCTGATGTGGGCTCGAGCGGGGGCATGACGGTCAAGTTCGACCCGCCGCCGACCATCCTGGGCACCACGACGCCGGCTCTTTATCAAGCGGAGCGCTACGGACCGGGGGCAGCGTTTCGGTATTCGTTCGACGCAAAGAAGGGGAAGTACAAAGTCACGCTCAAGTTCTCCGAGAACTACTACACCGGGCCCGGGCAACGGACGTTCGACGTCGACGTGGCAGGACAGCGCGCGCTTTCGGCCTTCGACATCTTTCAGGCGGCGGGGGGCAAGGACAAGGCCGTCGATCGCGACGTCACCATCACGCTTGCGGCCGATGGCCCCCTCGAGCTCGTGTTCTCGCCAGTCGTCGAGAACCCAAAGGTGAGCGCGATTGAGATCGTGCCGGCGCCGTGACGTGCTCGCCTGCGGCACAGGTGAGGCTCGATCAGTCGAGGACGCTCACCTTCGTGAGCGCTTCTGAGGTCGCCCACAAGGCCGCCGCCGCTGCTTCATCGCGGGCGGCGCGCGTTGCCTCGACGCGGATGGCAGGCCCTCGGAGTTCGAGCAAGCCGCTCGGCCCGTAGTAGTCGCCGCCCTTTGCGGCCGGATCCGTCGCGGCTCGCAGTTGTGGCCACGCGCCCGCCTCCACGGACTGCGCGAAGAGCGCGTTGCCGATGGCCATGCCCAGGCCTTCCCACTTCGGCGTACCGAGCTGCACGCCGCGCCCTTGAAGCTCGGTGGCGGCGTACCCCGGGTGTGCGCCCGCAGCGACCATCGTGAGCTTGTGCCTCTCGGCGCGACGAGCAAGCTCGAACATGAAGAGCAGGTTGGCGAGCTTGCTTTGCTTGTAGACGGTCCACCGATCGTACGGGCGCCGCTCGCACAGGAGATCGTCCATGAGCTCGAGCTTGCCCATCTTGTGGTAGTTGCTCGAGACCGCCACGACGCGAGCCGCGTGAAGCTTCGGCAAGAGCAGGCCGACGAGCGCGAAGTGACCGAGATGGTTGACGCCCATTTGTGTCTCGAAGCCATCGGCCGTCTTGCTCTCGGGGATCGCCATGAGGCCCGCGTTGCAGATCAAGGCCGCGATGGGCTGGGACGCGGAGAGTTCGCGCTCGCTGAAAGTTCGAATCGACGTGAGCGAGCCAAGATCGAGCAGCTCGAGCGTGACGCGTTCCGGTTCGCTCGTAGCTTCGCGGAGCTCCTTCTGGGCGGCTTCGCCGCGAGCCCGGTCGCGGCACAAGAGCACCACCTCGCCGCCCTTGGCCAGAAGGACGCGCGCCGTCTCGCGGCCGAGTCCTGTGTTTGCGCCGGTGACAAGGAAACGTTTGCCTGAAACGTCCGGCACGTCTTGGTCGGTCCATCCGCTGCCGCTCATCGCCTGGATGTAGCTCGTTTCGACCGTGGGGTGGCGCCTCTTCGTCTGTCGCGCCGCGGTGACGAGGCGACAGCAGCCCGATCCTGTCGGTCCGACGGGCCGCGTGTTTCTCGGCGAATTGCGACGCCACGCGCGGGGCAACGTGGGTACGTCCCTTGCTGCGCCCACGGCATGCGCACCGCCTGGATCCTGGTCTTGTCGTCCGCCTGGGCCTGCGGCGGCTCGGCTGCCTCGACCGAGCTCGCGACATCCAGGCAGCGCATCGTGGGGGGCGCGCCATCCGACGCCACGCAGGAGAGCGTCGTCCGCCTCGACGTCGATGGCGAGTTCGCATGCACCGCCACGCTCGTCGCGCCCAACCTCGTCTTGACGGCGCGCCATTGCGTGGCCGACATCGACGAGACCCGTGGGGACTGCGGCGTGTTCAGCGCGAGCTTGAGGCCGGAGCGACTCACGATCTCGGTGGGCCGCGACGCGAAGGCCACGGGCGTGATGGGAAAGGCCATCTTTGCCGAGGCGAGCTCCGACGCGTGCGACACAGACCTCGCTCTCTTGCAGCTCGCCGCCGATGTGCCGGCGGCGAAGGTCTCGGCTGTACGACTCGACGTTGCCGTGCTCGGTGAGACGGCGAGTACGGTGGGCTACGGGGACGACGGCTCCTTCGTGGGCATCGAGCGACCGCGCGCGCAACGCGCCAACCTGCTCGTCGACGCGATCGGCCCGGCCTCCTACGACTACAAGGCCAAGGACGGCAGCGTGATTCCCGTCGACATCTCGGCCGGCGAGCTCGTGACCGGTGAGTCCACCTGCTCCGGTGACAGCGGGGGACCGCTCTTCGACGCGAAGAACGCCATCATCGCGGTCACGTCGCGCGGCGTCGACGACGAGTGTGTGGACCGGCCGAGCGTCTACGCTGCCGTGTCGGCGCATCGCGAGCTCATCGAGAAGGCCTTCGAGGCCGCCGGGCATCCGGTCGGCGCGACGCCAGCACCGAACGAGCCGCCGGCGGGATCGCCGCAAGCTGCTCCTGCGGCGCCACCGGCTCCGCCCGTCACGACCGGCGGCGAGATTTCCGTCGAAGCGAGCGGCTGCTCCGCGTCGCCCCGCTCGACTCCGCCTTTCGCCATCTGTTCGACGGTGCTCGCGATGACGTTGCTGGTGCGTCGTCGTCGCCGCTAACCGTTCGGTGGCTCGGTGCCGCGCCCAGCGGTGAGCCCCTTGCTCGCCGCGAGGCTCCAGAGCGAGAGAACCCTCGCATCCTGAGGCGCTGAGCTCCGCGCCGCATCGAGAAACTCGCGAACCTTCTCCTTGTCCGGTTCGAGCGCCGCGACGGCCTCCTCGAGTCCCGTCAGCAAGAGGTCGAGGGGCCAAAGCTTCGCAGGCAAGCCTGACAGGTACGCGGTGGCGCGGACGGGTTTTCGCACCTCGAGCCACGTGAGCAGATCGTTTGCCAGCGGCACCGTCGCGCTCTCCGCAAAGCGACGCGAGAACTGTTCAAAGACGTCCCGCACGTCAAGGGACGTGACGCCAGGCGCGGCCAAGAGGAGGCGCAGATCGGTCGTCGAGCCCTCGAGATCACCTGCGCCGATGCGTGCCGACGCGCGAGCGATGAGCAGCGTTGCGTCGCCCCGCACTTCGTCTTCGCCCACGGCTGCCAGCGCCGCGAGCGCTCTCTCGTATTCGCGCTTCTCGACCAAGGCGCGGATGCTGGTGCGCGGCGAGGGCTGTGAATACGCCGTCACGGCGAGGATCTTCTGCGCCCGGAGCCCGAGGCCTGCGACGTATTCGCAGTCGACCTGGACGTAGGTGCCCGCGGCGACGGCTGCGAGGGCCGGTCCGAGGTCGCCCACGTCGACGTCGCCATGGTGGAACACCAGCCTCACATCGTTGGCCGTTCGGTCTACCCGCAACGTGAGCGTCACCATGTCCGCATCCGAGAGGCCGGCGCCGTGTGAAAAACGCTAGCCTTGGCCGATAGTAACAAGGGGCCGAAAGGGGGGGCGGTTTACTTGCGCCCTCGCCCGGCAACGGCGTACCAGGGAAACATGACGCTCCTAAGCGGTGGCGACGAGCTCGGCTCTGCCGCACCCCATGACGCCGCCGCGCCTGCCGCGCCGGCATCGCGTTCGGCGTACCGGGTCGCACCGCTCCTCTTCTTCTCCGGTGCCTGCGCGCTGGTCTACCAGGTGGCGTGGCAGCGGGAGTTTCGGCTCGTCTTTGGGGCCTCGACGGCGGCATCGGCCGCGGTCATCGCGATCTTCATCGCGGGGCTCGGGGCCGGTGGCCTCAAGCTCGGCCGGAAGGCCGACGGTCATCCGCGCCCGCTCGAGCTCTACGCACACCTCGAGATCGCCATCGCGTTGCTCGCGGCGGCGACGCCGGCGCTCTTCTGGCTCGTGCGCAAGGTGTACACGGCGACCGGCGGCAGCTTCGCCATGGGGCAGGCGTCGGCGTCGCTCTTGCGGCTGGCGTTATCCACCCTCGTGCTTGCGGCGCCGACCTTCCTGATGGGGGGCACCTTGCCGGCGGCGGCCCGCGCCGTCGAGCGCGACGCCGACGCCAGCCGTCGCGACGTGGCGTTGCTCTACGGCATTAACACGCTCGGTGCCGTCTCCGGTGCCGTCTTCGCCACGTTCCTCTCGCTCGAGGTGTTCGGGACGCGCATGACGCTCGTGCTCGCTTGCCTCGTGAACGCGCTCCTGGGCGTCACGGCGCGGGCCGTCGCGCGCACGCTGCCGGAGACGAGCGTCATGCCGCAGGCGGAAGGCGCGAAGGCAGGCCCGACCACCGATCCCCGCGTCGCGCGCTTCGCGCTGGTGGCCGCGTTGCTGGTCGGCTTTGCGTTCTTCCTGATGGAGATCGTCTGGTACCGGATGCTCGGCCCGCTCCTCGGCGGCACGGTCTTCACCTTCGGGCTCGTGCTGGCGGTCGCGCTCTTCGGGATCGGTCTCGGAGGCGCTCTCTACGGTGTCTTCGGCGAGCGGCGCGAGGCCAAAATCAGCGGCTTCGCCGTGACGTGCCTCGTCGAGGCGTGCGCCGTCATCGTGCCCTTTGCGATGGGGGATCGGCTCGCGCTCCTGGCGCTCCGGTTGACCCCGCTCAGCGCCTTCGGCTTCTTGGGCCAGGTAGCCTCATGGGCGGTCGTCGCGGGCATCGTGATCCTCCCGGCAGCGGTGGCCGCCGGGTACCAATTCCCGCTGCTCATCGCCCTCGTGGGGAAGGGAAGGGAGAGCGTCGGCGAGCAGATCGGACGCGTCTACGCTTGGAACACCGTTGGAGCCATCGGCGGCTCGGTGGCTGGCGGCTTCGGCCTCCTGCCGCTCCTCTCGGCGACCGGATCGTGGCGACTCGTCGCGGTCGTGCTCGCCGCCTTGGGCGTCGCCGCCTTGGGACTGTCGCTCGTAAGCGAACGAGCGCCCATGTCGGCGCGTTTGCGAGAGCTCGTTGCACCGTGCCTCTGGCTTGGCGTCACGCTTCCCTTCTTTTGGGCCGACGGTCCGTCGGCGCTGTGGCGGCACACATCCATCGGCGTGGGCCGCGCCGACATGGCCGCGGCGGCGACACCCAACGACAGGAAGTCCTGGGCGACCACGACGACGCGCCACATCGTCTGGGCAAAAGACGGAGTCGAAAGCAGCGTCGCCATCGACAACCGCAACGGCATCGCGTTCATCGTCAACGGAAAGAATGACGGCAATTCGAGGAGCGACGGCGGCACGCAGGTCATGTGCGGCTTGCTCTCGACGCTGCTTCATCCGGCGCCCAAGAAGGGGCTCGTGATCGGGCTCGGAACCGGCAGCACCGGCGGATGGATGGCGAGCGTTCCGGAGATGGAGCGCGTCGACGTCATCGAGCTCGAGCCGCTCGTCCTCGAGATGGCGCGCCGCTCGGCGCCGGTGAATCAGAACGCCCTCCAGAACCCCAAGCTCCGCGTCCTTCTGGGTGACGGGCGCGAGGCCATGCTCACGCTCCCCGACCGCTACGACGTCATCGCCTCCGAGCCGTCGAACCCGTACCGCGCCGGCATCGCCAGCCTGTACACGAAAGAGTTCTACGAGTCGGCCTCGAAGCGGCTCACCGACACCGGCATCTTCGCCCAGTGGCTCCAAGGCTACGAAGTCGACGCGCAGACGGTACGAACGGTCATCGCGACCATCGCGAGCGTGTTTCCTTACGTCGAGATCTGGGAGCTCAAGAAGAACGACATCCTTCTCCAAGCGTCGATGAAGCCGCTGGTGTACGACGTGGAGCGATTGCAGAAGCGGACGCGCGAAGAGCCGTTTCGCTCGGCGCTGCGCGTCGCGTGGCGCACCGAGGGCTTGGAGGGCCTCCTCTCGCACTACGTGGCGCGGCCCACGCTCGCCGCGTCGATTCGAAAGGCCGAAGGCGACGCGCTCAACACCGACGACACGACGCTCGTGGAGTTCGGCTTCGCGCGTGGCCTCGTGCGCTCCTACGATCTCGCGCAAGAGCTCCGGCGTCTCGGTCGACAGCGCAAAGAGGACATGCCCGAGCTCGTGGGAGCCATCGACCCGGTGCGTTCCGCGGAGGAGCGCGCCGCGATGGTGACGACGGGAGGGAGCGGCGATCCGATGTTTCCGCCGGGGTTGCCACCGGCGGTGCTCGCGCGGCAGCGGGCGCGCAAGGCCTCGATGGATCGGGTCTACGGCGTCGCCGTTGAGGAGTGGAAGCGGCAAGAGGACGAGCCAAAGACCTATACGGACATCTGGCTCATGGCCGAAGCGGCGGCGGAGGTTGGAGCCCCGGAGGTCACGGCGCTCATCACGAAGCTCCGTGCTCTGGACCCGCTCGAGGCAACCTGCGTCGAAGCGCGAGCCGCCTGGACCGCGAAGAAATACGACGAAGCCACCGCCAAGAC
This sequence comes from Myxococcales bacterium, assembly GCA_016703425.1. Lineage (NCBI taxonomy): Bacteria > Pseudomonadati > Myxococcota > Myxococcia > Myxococcales > Myxococcales bacterium. Next base: position 525,443 of record JADJCA010000008.1, on the reverse strand, counting down.
CGTCGAGTTTTTGCACGGCTTGCGCCGCGATCCATGGAGCGATCTGGCCCTCGGGTCCCGATGCCTTCAGCTCGCCGGCCTCTTGCCCAAGCGCGCGCAGCAGCCGGCGGCCCTCGAGGCGCTCGCCGAGGCGGTCTCGCAGCCCTTCGCCGTGAGCCTTCACGAGGTGCAGCGCCTCGCCGTGGCGCGTGAGATCGCCCTCGCGAGGCCGCGCGAACGTTGCGCCGCCGCCTTCGAGTTGAGCGAGCCGTTGCCCGAGTGGACCCTCAGCTCGCTCGAGCAGCGCGCGGCGTGTTACGGGACCACCGGTCATCCGCTCGCGGCGCAGGCGGCCGTCGACCTCCGCGCCTTCCTTCGCGAGGAGCCGCCGCGCTTGGGGCAGGGCCTCGACTGAGCGGCGCGTCTACTTCCCCTGGGACAAGAGCGCTCGGATGCGGCGGCTCGCGCCGTCGTCGGTGTGGTCTCTGAGAAAGGACGCCGACGCGCGCTTCGCGTCGTCTTCGCGGCCTGCCTTCATCAGCGCTTCGACGCGAAGCACCAGCGCTTCGCTTCGGAGCGCGCCCGCTGGGAAGGTCTTCGCGTAGCCATCAAGCAGGGCGAGCGCCTTGTTCGGCTGCCCTGCGCGAACGGAGCGTCTCGCCTGATCGAGCGCACCCAGCTCACCGGCGAGGTTGTCGTCCGCGGGTTTCGGCGCGGCCGCCTTCGGTGCCGAGGTGGCAAGGACTCCAACGGACCCGGTCGAGGTCGAGGTCGGGGTCGGGGTCGGGGTCGAGGTCGAGGTCGAGGTCGAGGTCGAGGTGGCTAGGGTCCTAGCGGACCCGTCGACATGCCTTTCCTCCGTCCCTTCGGGACTCCGTCCCGTCATGTTCGAGGTCGAGGTCGGCGCCGCCTTCGACTCGTCAACAGGAGGCGTCGGCCCCGACGCGGCCCAATAGAGGACCGCGCCCGAAACGAGCGCCGCGCCTGCCACCTTCATCAAGAGGCCACCGCTGCCGCCACCGCTTCCGTTGGCGCCTCCTTTGGCGGGTCCCGGCTCCGGCGGCGGGCCGCCACCGCCGAGGCCGAGGGCGTCGAGCGCTCGCGCCTTGCCCTCCGCCGGCACGACCTCGTCGTTGCCCGCATCAAAGAGGCTCCGCGCTCCGCCGTCGAGCGTGCCGTCGCCCGTGTCGTCATCCGTGCCGCGCCGAGCTGTCACTTGGCCCTCCCGCGAGCGAGGCGTCGCGCGAGGCGCTCCTGGAAGTCTTCGCGCGCGCGTCGCAGACGTGACGCCGCCGTTCCTTCCGGGATGCCGAGGAGCGACGCGAGCTCGCGCTTTCCGTATCCGTCCATTTCCGCCAAGACGAGCACGACGCGCAGATCGTCTTCCATTTCGGCGAGCAGCGAGTCGAGCAGCTCCCGCTGCTTCTTTTTGTCGAGGAGATCCTCTGGCGACGGCTTGTCGGAGGGCTCGCGCCCGGTCACGGGCGGCGCATCACGACGTGCACGCTCCTTGCGCAACCGCGAAGCGATCCGCACGGCGGTGCCCGCGACGAACGCCCGCTCTTTGCCCTCGTCGATGTCGCTCAGCCGCTTTGCCGCAACCATGAACACCTGCTGTGCACCGTCGTCTGCAGTGGCTCCGTCGAGGCCGAGTCGACGAAGGAGTCGCCAGGCGAAGTCGTAGTGGGCGTCGAAGATGGCTCGGAGCCGTTTCTGGTCCGCCCCCGCAAGAGGGCGAGCGGTCGGGCCCTCGTCCTGGTCCGCCTCGTCGGCGGAGTCGGAGGGCGCAGCGAGGCCCTGGACGGTCTCGCCGAACGATGCGTCCTGCGGAAGGCTGCTTTCGACGGGCTTCATGCAAGCGGGTGGGGCGGCGGATCAGGGAATCGTTACGGCCCCGGAAATCCCACCGGAAACGTACACGCTCGGCAGGCGAAACACCTCTCCTTGTAGCTCGATGCGAAACCGCTCTCGCAGCAGGTGCGCGTGACCCGACACGTCGGCCGCCAACACGAAGAGGCCGAAGTGGCGCTCGAGGCGTAGGCCCGCGCCGACGGCGACGAGCACGCGCAGCGCCGGCACGTCGAGCGCCGCGGACGTGGCGTGAACGCCCAAGAGCCACGTGGCCGCCGAGAGCGAGGGAACGAAGAAGAATCCGGAGCCGAGGTCGACGGCGTGCGGACTCGCATCGATCACCGCGCTGCTGCCACGGGCGCGAACGCTTCCCGCGGCGCGCGCCACCTCATGTCCAACGATCACGTCGACGTGAAGTGCGAAGACCGGGCGAAGGAGACCACGCCCTTGTCGCACGTCGGCGCGCGCCGAGAGCGGGAAGTCGACGCCTTCAATGGCGGTGGTCGCGCCGGCGCCCGCACCGACGGCCAACTTCCAACGTGGACCTTCAGGCGTGGCGGGCGGGCGCGCGACCGGTACGAGCGGGAGTGCTGGCGGAGCCGGGGCTGGCGGAGGAGCGGGAGTTGGCGCTGGCGCGGGCACGGGCAGGGCAGGGGCCGCTGCGGGGGGAGGAGGCAGCGAGGCTTCCGTACGCGCGCCTTCCGGATCCAGGAGGATCGCGGCCGTCAGCGCCGAAGCGCCGACGACCGACGCACACTGAGAGCCCTGAATCGTGCGCAACGTCGTTGCGCCCTGCTCGCGGATCACGAGCTTCGCGGTGAATCGACCCTTGGCCTCAGTGATGGTGACGGTGACGCGTCCGGCGGCCCTCTCCGTCTCGCGCACGAGTCGAACGCGCCCGGTTCGTTGGCTCAGCTCTTCTTCAAAGCGCGCGCCGTCGGGACAGCCCGCGGGTGCGGCAAACGTCACCGCGGTGTCGAGAAACTCTTCGGCGGCGGCGGTGCTTGCGCCGAAGACCGCGGCCACGTGCGCCACGAGCGCGAGGGACGCGCGCTTTCGGGCCACCCGTCGCATCGCGCGGCACGTTACCTCGGGCCGAGCTGCCACGCACCGCAACTCGCTCCAAAGAAAAACAGTCCAAAGGCATGGCGCGCCCTGCACACCGGCAGGATATCCTCGCGCGCCGTGGCCCAGCCGCTCACACAACCGTCCGCCGAAGACGTCGCGCGAAGCCAGATGACGGCCTTTGCGCGCTCGTTCGGTCGCGCGCTCGGTCGCGATGTCACCGACGCCGACGCGCTTCACCGGTCCTCCGTTGAGCACGCCGACGTCTTCTGGGGCCATCTCTTGCAGTTCCTCGAGCTCGACGTGGAAGGCTCGCGCGAGCCCGTCCTCTCGGGCACGAGCTGCGAGTCGGCGCGCTTCTTCCCGCGGCTGGCGCTCTCGTTCGCGCGGAACCTCCTGCGCGGCGAGGTCAGCGATCAGGAGCGCCCCGCCGTTGTCGCCGTCGATGAGACGGGGCGCCGTCGCACGCTCACGCGCGCAGCCTTGGCGAGAGACGTGGTCGCTGTCGCCTCGGCGCTCGCCACGCGTGGCGTCGGCGCCGGCGATCGCGTTGTGGCGGTGGCGGCCAATACGCTGGAGAGTGTGGTCGCGTGCCTCGCGGCGGCGGCCGTCGGGGCCTCGTGGTCGTCGGTGGCTCCGAACCTCGGCCTCGACGCGACGCTCGATCGCTTCGGCCAGCTATCCCCCAAAGTCCTCTTCGCGTGTTCGCGGTATCCCTACCAGGGCCGCGTCCACGATGTGAGCGAGCGCACAGCGGCCCTCGCTGCCCAGTTGCCGTCGCTCGAGCTGGTCGTCTCTCTGGACGACGCTCCAGCGACCTCGTCCGTCGACGCGCCGCGTTCGACCCGACTTCCTACCGTCTCGCTCACCGCGCTGGCGGACGAGACCGGCGGCCCCTTCGCGGCGCTCGCCGATCTGCCCACGTTTCCTTTCGATCATCCGCTCTACGTCCTCTTCTCGTCGGGCACGACGGGGCGACCCAAGTGCATCGTGCACGGAGCCGGCGGGACTCTCCTCGAGCACGCGAAGGAGCATCGCCTCCACTCGGACCTTCGCCCCGGCGATGTTCTCTTCTTCCAGACGGCGGCCGGCTGGATGATGTGGAACTGGCTCGTCAGCGCCCTCGCGTCGAAGGTCACGGTGCTCCTCTACGAAGGCTCGCCGACCTTCCCCACGGCCGACGCCCTCTGGCGCCTCGTCGCTGCGGAGCGCGTCACGGTCTTCGGGACCAACCCGGGGTTCTTGCAGCTCTCGCGCGACGCCGAGGTCGAACCGCGGCGCCTCGACCTGGGCGCGTTGCGCGCTGTGCAATCCACGGGGTCCGTGCTGGGAGACGACCTCTTTCGGTGGATCACGTCGGCAGTGAAGTCGGTCCCCGTGCAATCGATCTCCGGCGGTACCGACATCGTCGGCTGCTTCCTGCTGGGCCATCCGAACCTGCCCGTCTACGCCGGTGAGCTTCAATCAAAGAGCCTCGGCTACGACGTCGACGCGTTCTTGCCTGACGGCTCATCGGCCGGCGTTGGCGCCATCGGCGAGCTCGTGTGCAAGAGGCCCTTTCCTTCGCGTCCCGTGGGCCTCTTCGGAGACGACGACGGGTCGCGCTTTCACGCGGCCTACTTCGCCGATCACGACGGCGTCTGGACGCACGGCGATCTTCTCGAGCCGACGGCGAGCGGCGGCGGACGCATCCATGGTCGCTCCGACGGCATCTTGAACGTGCGCGGCGTGCGCATCGGCCCCGCCGAGATCTACCGGGCGCTCTCGGCCGGCGTGCCCGAAGTTGCGGAGGCGATGGCCGTTGAGCAACAGGCGCCGCACGAGATCGGTGGCAGTCGCCTCGTCCTCCTCCTCGTGCTCAAGGAGGGCCAGTCGCTCGGCGCCGAGCTTGAGCGGCGCATTCGCGCCGAGCTTTTCGCGCGGTGCTCCGCGGCGCACGTGCCCGAGGTCATCGTCTCTCGGCTCGACCTTCCGACCACCTACAGCGGCAAGCGCAGCGAGCGAGCCGCGCGCGACGCGGTGAACGGGCGACCCATCGTCAACCTCGGTGCGCTCAAGAACCCCGAATCGCTCGAGGGGCTGGCGGATGCCACGAAGCTCCCGGAGCACGATGCTTCGGCGTCGCCGGAGGAGCTCTCGCTCGAGCGGCTCACGAGGCTATGGGCCGAGGTCCTCGGCTTCGCCACCATCGCCAAGGATCAGTCGTTCTTTGACCTCGGCGGCACTTCGCTTGGGGCGGTCTCGCTCTTGGCCCGCGTCGAGAAGGTCTTCGGCGTGCGCCTCGCGATGTCGAGCCTCTTGGCCACGGCCGCGACGCCAGAGCGCATGGTCCAAGCGCTCCGCGCGGACGACGGCGCGCGGGGCGCGAGCCACATCGTGCCGATCCGAATGCCCGCGGGGCGAGGAGCCTCGGTTCCTGCCTTCTGGCTCCCTGGTGGCGGAGGCCTCAGCGTGCTCGCCTTTCGCGAGGTCTCGATGCGCTTTCCCGAGGGGCAGCCGGTCTACGGCTTCGAAGCGAAGCTCTCCCTCGAGGACGCACCGAAGAGCATCCCCGAAATCGCAAGGCGGTACGTCGACGATCTCGTGCGCTCGTTTCCCGACGTGCCCTATCTCCTCTTCGGCTTCTCCTTCGGCAGTTGGGTCGCCTTTGAGATGGCCATCGAGCTTCGCCGGCGCGGCAAGGAGGTCCCGCTTCTGTGCGTCTTCGACAGCGCGATCCCCGTGGCTCGCTCGCTCGGGGCGCGCGCCGTCATCGCCGCCGAGCGCGCCTCGTACCACGGCAAACAGGTGGCGCGCCTCGCCGCCCATGAGCTGCCCATGTACTTCTCCGGAATCGTCGACCTCGCGTCGCGCCGCGCGAGAGAAGCGGCGTCGCGTTTCGGCCTCGACCTCGATCCGCGTCGCACCACGGAGGCGTCCGGTGACACGGTCTTCGATGAGCTCGACCGGCGGAACCGCGCCGCCGCCCTCCGCTACGTGAAGGGGCCGCTGCCGACCTTCGACGGAAAGATCACAGTGATCCTTGCGGAGCGCACCTCGCAGTCGGCGGTGCGGCCCGAGCTCGACGATCGCCTCGCCATCGGCGCCTACGCCGCGCGCGGTCTCGAGGTGCATCGCGTCCCCGGCGCGCACCTGACGATGCTCGAGCCTCCCGAGGTCGACGGCCTGGCCGAAGTCCTGCGTGGCTGCATCGCGCGCGCGCTTGGTTCTTGAGCGGCCATGTAGGTGCAGAGCGTCGGAGGCTCGGCCGGCCCTGGCGCGCGTCTTGTATCGCCTTGCGGTATCCTCTCGGGGCGCTTCTGAAGTGCACGAGATCCCGACGATGCCGATCGCTCTCTTGATGCGTAGTGCCCCCAAAGCGCGGCCTCTCGCCCGCATGTTCTCCTGCGCGTTCGCGCTCGCCGGGTTGACCTCGTGTGTCGACAAGGACGAGAACCAAGTGCTCTCGCCGGTCGTCGTGGGGATGACGGCGAACACGCCGTCGATCTACTCCGACGGTCAGCTCACGCTGTTTCAGGTGCAAACGCCGGTGCGTCTCCCGATGCGACGCGCCGAGGACGGCGAGCGCACCGCCTTGGGACAAGCGCCCCCGCTTCCTAGGATGCCCCTCACCGTCGCGTCGGACGTCGAGATCACGGTCCGCTTCACGCTCGTCAACCTCGACGACGTTCCCCGCACGGTGCAACTCCTGCTCGACCCGTGGAACGAGTTCGTCCGCTACCGCCCCTTGGTGCAGGTCGTGAGTGAGGACGAGACGACGCCGGACTTCAGCGGCTTCGACAAGTATTTCATCTTGGCGCCGAAGGAGCGCCTCGAGGGGGTGATCACGCCCGACGACACCAAAGAGATGGCCATCGATCTCGCGACCGCCCAAGTGCTCATCGCCAAGCCGCCGTCGACGGCCGCCGGCGCGGTGAACGGCCTCGTGAACCGCGCCATGAACCTGCAGAACCGTTCGTCGGGCTTCGATCCGTTGCTCTCGCCCATCATCGCGACGTTGCCCGCGGTGCCGGCGCTTGTGGGCTTCGACTTGAGCCTTCGCACCACGGAGAAGGCTACCGTCGCCGTCGAGGTCATCGTCGACCTGCGCGACCTCAAAGGCGACCGCATCTTGCCGCCGGGCGACGAGCGAAGAGCCGTCGGCGTGCCGGGCACGATCTTGTCGCCACCGCCGCCGGCGCGGCAGTAAGCGCGCTTCTAGTGGAGCCGGACCTCGCGGCTGCGCGGCGTGTCATCGAGGCGCTGGGCAAACAATGGCCCGCCGCAGAAGAGCCCAGTGACGATCCGGCTGAGCAGGACACCGATGAACTGCTCCGCAGCTACGACGCCATCGTCATGGAGCAGGTGACCAACGGAGAGAACCGCGCGCCGCTTCGGTTCTTGCCGCCGTCGTTCCATCGGACCGACTTTCGGGACTTTCTTCGTGGCATTGTGCGCGACCCGACCGAGGCCATGCGGCTCTCTCGGCACGCGCTCGCGCGGTCGCCAGAACATCGACCCGAACCGGAGGGCCTTGGCGCGCGAATGCGCTTGTCGATGAAGGCGTATTGGGAGGGGCCTCGGCAGGGCTCCGTCTTCGATGTCGTCGGCGAAGCCCTTGCGTCGTTCAAGGGAGGGTTGTTTCCACGGGCCGAGCTGTCGCTCGACGCGCGCGCGTTTCGTGTAGGGCGACTCTGCATTGCCACGGCAGATGTCCACCACTTTGAGGCGGTCCACACGTGTGCGACGAGCCCTCAACACGAAGCGGTCGAGCGCGACCCGGGTTTCGCGCTCCGGCTCGGCATTCGGCCCTGGCGATGTGCCCGTGGCGCTCCTGCGCGGGGAGCCGTCGCTCTCGACTGGGGTCAGCGTGCCTATCCGGGCGGTTCAGGCGCTCAACGAGGTGCTCGTGCAGCTGCGGGAACCGATGGGCTACCGCGACGGGTGAGGAGTGTCGACCGTGTCGTGAGCCAGCGGTCGGCCTGGTACATTGACGCGGCGACCTCGAGCGCGCTTCCGATGACGCCAACGCCATCACCAACCCCGCGCTCCTCGTCGAGGTGCTCAACCCCTCAACCGAGGACTACGACCAAGGGGAGAAGCTGCGCCACTACCAACAGATCCCCAGCCTCGAAGCGGTCGTCTTCGTCTCGCAGAGTGAGCGCATGGTCAGCGTCGTGCGTCGCACTCCGAGTGGCTGGCTCCGCGCGGAACATCGGGACGCGTTTGAGCTAGAACACACGGGCACCATCGCGGTCACGGAGCTCTATCCCTAAACGCGTGGGCCCCACACGCGCGCGGCCTGGGCCAGCGCCGCGGCCTTTGTTCACGGTGCCTCAGTTGATCTTCTGCTGCTCCGTGGCGCAGCCGAAGACGATGTCGATCTTCGCCGTCGAATCGTTGCTGACCTGCGCGCACGTCGTGGGGCAGAGCTTGATGCTCTTGGGCGCCGCCGGGTTGTCGTAGGTCCAGCCGAGCCCGTTGCCGCCGCAGCCTTGGTTCTGGCCGATGGCGCCTTTGCCAGCGAAACCGGTGAACTCGACGTTGACCTTGGTGGGATCGAGCGTCTGATTCGCGGGCGCCGCGGGCACTTGGTATTCGCAGCCGACGGCCGCTTGACGGATCGAGTTGAGCGCCGCGGCGACGTATTGCCCCACGAGCTGCGGGTTCGTGGTGCTGGCGATGAAGGCTTGTTTCGTCCCGCCGGCGACGGCGAGCTGATCGAGCGCTTGGAGCTGGTTGCCGACACCGATGACGTAGGTCGGGATCGTTGAGGCGACTTGTGCTGCGAGCTGGGCCGACGCGCCGATGTTGTCGGCGTCGTTGCATCCTGCAGGGATTCCGTCGGTGGCCATGAGGGCCGCCACGCGAGCCGGCGTTGTCAGCTGCGCGGTGATCTGCTGGGCCAGCGAGAGGCCTCCCGTGAGCGCGTCGTACGTGGGCGTGTTGCCGTCGTTGCTCGAGGCGCGCGAATCGATGTTGAAGAGGAGCTGCCCGGGATCGGGCAACGGGGCGAGCTGCGAATACGTTTGCTTGTAGAGGTTCGCATTGCAGTTGTTGCTGCCGCCGCCCGCTTGCGCCGGAAACTGCACGGTGGTGATCGTGATGCCGGCCGACGCCGGGCTCTGGAAGAACGCAGCGAGCGCGCCGCGGACCTGTTGCCACTTCGACGCGGGGTTCTGGCAGTTGCGATCGCTCGTGTTGTTCGGGTTGAACTCGCACATGCTTCCCGAGCGATCGAGCATGAGGACGATGTGGAGCGGGAGCTGCTTCGCCACGTCTTGACCGGTGCGGCAGGCCTGGATGCTCGGAGGCGTCGCTTGCGGATTCGCGAAGATGCCCGCGTCGGCCTTGTTGCCGCCGGCCGCGGTGGGACCGCCGCCCGCGCCGTACGCACCGGGATCGAAATCCGTTTGGCTGCTGCCGCAGGCGACGGCCGCTGCCGAAAACATCGCGGCGAGGGCGAGGACGGTGGCGCGCTTCATAAGGAGGGACGCAGCAATGACCGTACCGTCGCGAAGTTCACGTTGCGGGCGGCGGCTCCTCAATTCACCCGCGCTTTCTTGCTCCTGCGCACCATGTGCTCCAAACGCAGTTGGATCCGGTCTCGTGGATCCAAGGCCGTCCATTCAGGGAAATTGCCAAGCCGCTGAAACCCTGCTCTTTGTGGGACAATGTTGGCCTTGTCGCACATCCGGTCGTTGGCTTGCCTCACGCTCGTCGCCGGCTGCGCCGGGGCAGCTCCCGAGGCCGCGTCAGTCCCTCCGAGCCTGCCTCCCCGCGCGAGCGCCACGGCGACCCCGCCCCCGCCGGCGCCAACGAGCCCCTCCACCGCTTCCAGCGCAACGGCCGACGCCCCGCCGGCGAAGCCCAACGCGACGAGCGAGAAGGCGTCGCCACGCGCGGCGCTCGTGACATGGCTCAAGGCGCACATGCCTAGTGGTGGCGAGGTCGTCGATGAGGCCGACAAGCCCGTCGGCGTCGTCCACGTCGCGAAGGCTGGCGAGCTCTACGAGCTCATCGCGCGCGCGTACGTCGAGCTGACGGACATCTACCTGACCGCCGATCTTCACAAGGAGCTTCGCAAAGCCAACAAGCTCCCGGGACCGAAGAACGCGGCAAAGGCCGGTGAGCGCGTCGTGATCCCGGCGATTGTTCCCGAGGCGCCGAAGAGCGCCGACGAAGAGCGGCTCGGTTGGCCCGAAGACAAAGTGCTGAAGGGCGTCTACGTGCGCGGCGGCCCCGCGGCCTCGCGGCTCTACTTGGAGATCCTCGAGGAGAGCAAGAAGCGAGGCATGAACCTCATCACGCTCGATGCGAAAGACTACGACGGTTGGGTCACGTACCCGTCAAAGGTGAAGCTCGCCGTCGAGAGCGGCGCCACGAAGAACGCCCCCATCCGGAGCCTCGCGCGGACCATTCGCTTCGCGCACAAATACGGCGTTCGCGTCGCCGTGCGCATCAGCTGCTTCGAAGACGAGATCCTCGCGAAGTTCCGTGGCGATCTCTCCATCCAAGCCAAGTGGGGCAAGCCCTACAAAATCGGCTGGCTCGACCCGGCAAACCCCGGCGGCCAGGACTACATCATCGAGCTCGCGAAAGAGGCCATGGACGCCGGCGCCGACGGATCCAGCTCGACTACGTCCGCTACCCGGTGCTCGGGATCAAGGGCGCCGACTTCAAGCTCGAGGAGCGCAAGACGACCAAGGTCGAGGTCATTCGGAACTTCGTGCGCCGCGTCCATGAGGTGACCAAGCCGCGCGGCGTCGCCCTCTCGCTCGACATCTTCGGCGTCGTCGCCGAAGGCAAGCGCATCGACATCGACATGCTCGGCCAAGATCCGGCGATGCTCGCGCCCGAGTGCGAGGCGCTCTCGCCGATGGTGTACCCGTCGCACTACTCCGTCGGCTATCGCGGCTTTCAGAACCCCGGCAACCATCCGGAGATCGTCGGCTACGGAACCAAAGGCGTCATCGAACAGATCCGCGCCGGCGGCGTGACCGGCGGCGCCGTCATCCGGCCGTGGCTTCAAGGCATGTCGTACAAGCAGGACAACTTCAGCCCCAAGTACGTGGCCGACCAGATGAAGAGCTCCGAACAGAACGGCTCGCACGGCTGGCTCATCTGGAATCCGGGGCAGGGGTACGCAGCCACCTGGTCTGCGCTCCGGCCGCTCGCCGAGGCGAAACAAGAGCCCAAAGAGAAGCCGAAGCCCCGGTCGTAGGGGCAGCGTCCAGCGAGACCTTGGTCCCCTTCAGCGCGCCCGCCTCGCCGCGATGTGCTCGTCGACGATGGCCTCGAGCACTTGCAGCTTGATGGTGCCCGAGCCGAGGACTGCGTCGTGGAACGCGCGGATGTCGAACCGTGCGCCGAGCTCTCGCTCCGCCTTCTTGCGAAGTTCGGTGATCTTCTTCTGGCCGATCGTGTAGGCCAGCGCCTGACCCGGTAGGAGATGTATCGGTCGATCTGCCCCTCGGCCTCTTCGCGCTTCATCGGCGTGCTCTCCATGAAGAACGTCACCGCCTGTTCGCGGGTCCAGCCCTTGGCGTGGAGTCCCGTGTCGACGACGAGCCGTGCCGCACGCACCGCCTGCCAACCAAGCATCCCGAAGCGCGCTGCCGGCGTCGAATAGAGGCCCGCTTCGTCGGCGAGGCGCTCGCCGTAGAGAGCCCATCCCTCGACGAAGGCCGTGGACCACATCGACCTCAGGTACTCCGGCCGCGCCGGCAGCTCGTCGGCGATGGTCAGCTGAAAGTGATGGCCCGGGATGGCCTCGTGGAACGCTGTGCTCTCTCCGCTGATGAGCGAGGTCGTCTCGGCCTCTTTTGTGCCGATGTAGTAGCGGCCCGGTCGCTGCTCGCGGGCCGAGCCTTCGCGGTAATAGGCGTCGTTGGGCGTTGACGACGACTCGGCGGGCATCGACACGCCCTCGACATCGGTGGCCGGCAAGCGCCCGAAGAACCGAGGCATGGCCTCCTTCGCGCGGCCAACGGTCGCGCGCGCGAAGTCGAGCACGTGCTCTTTGGAGCGGTAGAAGTTCTCGGGCGCGCTGTTCATGCGCTCCACGATGACGGCCATGTCTTGGGTGCCGTAGGTCGCGGCGCCGACCTCCACCATTCGCGCTGGATGCCCTGGAGCTCTGCCATCCCGAGGTCGTGAATCTCGCTCGCGGTCAGCTTCGTGTCGGTATGAAACTCGATCAGCGCGTCGTAACACTTGGCGCCCTCGGGCAACGCCGCGAGGCCCACGGTCGCCCGTGCGCGCGGCGCGTAGGTGCCTTCGAGAAACTCGACGTAACGAGCGAACGAAGGTCGCAGCTTGTCGTCGACCAGGGCCGCGGTCTTGCGCTGCGCTTCCGTGCGAGCGTTGGCCGACAGTCCGTCACCGAAGGTCATCGAGGTCACGATGACCCACTGGTCACTGGGGAGCGCGACGAGGGTCTTGTACCCCTTGAGCAGCGCGTCCACTGTGGCGCGCGGCAGCAGGACGTTTCGCGCCAAGCCCGAGCGAAGGTTGGCCTCCGTCTGCGCGATCAAGGTCGGCATCTTCGCGGCGCGCGTCAGGAAGCTCGCGACGTCGGCTTCGCTCGTGAGGACCTGCCCCGACGCGATGGCGTCGAGATCGCTCCCGAGGTTCGCCATCGTGGACTCGCGAACGAAGGGCGACAGGTTGTCACACGCGGCGCTTACACGAGCCGCGACGTCAACGTTGGCCTTCAAGAGGTCGAACGAGAGTCGGTCTCGCTCTGGGAGCCGGTCGCGCCTTAGAGAGCGGAGCTGGCTGCTCAGGTTGGTGATGCCCTCGCGCCACGCGCGGACCGCCTCTGGTGAGCGGTCGTAGAGCTTGCCGTCGTATTCGTGATGGCCGATCGACGTCGCAAAGACCGGGTCGTCGTTCATCACGAGTTTGAGGTACTGCTCGCCTATGCTTGCGAGCGTTACCGAGCCGGCTCGCAGCTCGTCTTCCGCGAGCGTTTCATCGTGAGTGCTCGCGCAAGCGGCAAGCGCCGACGTCAACAGAACGGCCAAACAAGAAGAGCGACGGGGGGACATGAGGTTCTCCTCGCGGCCACGCTGCAGTCCCCGTGCCGAGCCTCTCGGAAGCGTAAATGCGTCGGAAATCGGCCCGAGGAGCTTCGTGCGATTAACGGAGGGAGAGTCGCCCCTAGCCCAGCTTCCGACGGTGCGCCCTCGCTTCGCTTGCCGCGAACGGGCAGGGTAAACGCGCTATTCGATCACGTAGTCGTAGAGTACGTCGTCGAAGAGGACCTTCGAGGGCACTGCAGCCGGGCCCCCGCGATAGAGACCGAAGTCGAGAGCCACTTCGTTGCCCGTGAGGGCCGAGACCGTGAGCGCGGTGTCGATGATCGTCGCGCCGTTCAGCTTCACGGTGCCGTGCGGCGCGCCCGAGAAGGTCACGTTGAGCTCCACTTGGACCCACTGGCCCGCTTGGATGGACCCGGCGGGACCGTGAAACACGACGTTCGTTTCATTCAGACGAAGCTGGGTGCCGCCGGAGAGGAGAAGTTCGGCGCGGAACTCACCGGTCGACGTCTCCACCGGGAGCACGACGAGTGGATGCTCGTTGGTGGGCACCGACTCGACGAGAAGAGCGAACGAGACCCTCGCGCTCTTGGGTCTCCCCGCCGCTCGATGGAGCAGCTGGGCGGCAGGATCGGCGCCGTTGCTTGCCGCCGTCTCGACCCGCAGCGCCCGCGGAGCTGAGCGACCGCCGTCGCCAATCAGCAGCTTGACGTTGCCCACTCGGTTCTCTGAGGTCCAACGCGTGCCGAGCGCCACTCCATCGAAGTCGTCGCACAGGCGAACCGAGGCCCCGAAGGTCGCGCAGTAGCCCGCGTCCGCCGCGGGCGTCGCCCCATCGGCGAGGCCGGTGACGCCGCTCACGGGGCCGTCGGACACTTGCTCCGCTGCGGCGTCCGCGGACCCGGCGTCAGCGCCCGCCGGCGCCTCATCGAAGAGCAAGAACGCTTGGCAAGCAGCGAGCGGCGTGACCGCCAAAGCCGCCCCCACCGTCCATCGTCCGAGCATCCGCTGAGTGTATGGGGACATGTCGCCCGTGGCATCAATACCTGACGATGACGTTGGGGCCGCGTTGGTCCCATCGAGCTCCCTTACGAAATGCGGAAGGGCGCCTCCGTGGTCCGCGGCCACGCCGAATGCGCACGCCGCTAGAAGATCGACCAGCCGGTGCGCGTCGTGAACGCGTCAAGCGCATCGACGCCAGCCACACTGTTGCCGCTCTTGTCGAGGGCGGGTCCCCAGACGCCGAGGCAGCCGCGGCCGGGGAGCACCGCGAGGATGCCGCCGCCGACGCCGCTCTTGCCCGGGAGACCCACGCGATACGCGAAGTCTCCGGCCGCGTCGTAAGTGCCGCACGTGAGGAGAATCGCGTTCATCCGCTTCGCTTGGCTCCGCGTGAGCAGCTCCGAGCCATCGGCACGGCGGCCGTGGCGTGCGAGAAAGAGCCCCGCTCGCGCAAGGTCCACGCACGACAGCGACAGCGCGCACATCCGGAAGTAGTGATCGAGCACCGTGTCCACCGGGTGCTCGAGGTTGGCGTGGCTGGCCATGAAGTGCGCAAGTGACGCGTTGCGATGCCCGTGTTCGGCCTCCGAGCGAGCGACGGCGCTGTCGCAATCGAGGGCCGCGTTTCCGCTCTCCGCGCGTAGGAACTCGCGCACGGCGCCGAAGGCGTCGCCGCGAAAGCGCGAGCAGACGGTCGACGACCACGAGGGCGCCGGCGTTGATGAACGGGTTGCGGGGGATGCCGTGCTCGTATTCGAGGAGCACGAGCGAATTGAACGGCGTTCCCGAGGGCTCGCGCCCCACGCGGTGCCAAAGACCGCCTTCGTCGGCGGCGAGCACGAGCGCCAGCGAGAACGCCTTTACGAGGCTTTGCCCGGAGAAGACGTCGCGGGCGTCGCCGCTCGCGTAAACGTCACCGTCGACGGTCGCGAGGGCCATACCGAAACGCGTCGGCGAGACGGCCGCGAGGGCGGGTATGTAGTCAGCGACGCGACCGCGAGGTGGCTCGCGAGTCACCTCGTGCGTGATGTCGTCGAGCAGCGTTTGGAGGTCCACGGGCGCAGTATATTCGGCGCCTCGACGATGACGCGCCTTTGAGCGTGGCGCGGTCACGCTTGAGGCGCGTATCCTCCTCTGGATGCGCCGACACCTCTTGTCGTTCGCCGCCGTGCTGACCTCCGCCGCCCTCGTCGGTTGCCAAGGCAAACAGACGCTCTACGTCGTGGCCGATACGAGCGAGCCCATCGAAATCGACGTTGGGGGCAAGGCCATGCCGTCGCCGGTCACGGAGTTTCAAGCCTTCTCGCGCCTCAAGCTGACGAAGGGCGCGACGCTCGTCGCGACCAAGGGCGGGCAGGAGATTGACCGCGTCGAGCTAGGCCCAGTTCAGGAAGGAGACTCGGCGATCTACGTCGTCAAGGCGTCCGACCGCATCAAGCTCGTGGACTTGAGCCCCCTCGCCGGTGTCGGCCGCACGAAGGACCGCGGCGTCGCAGGGCCGCTCAAGGCCAGCGAAGTGACGCTCTTCGGCGGAGACACGACGCCGAAGACCATCACCCTCGACGAGCGCTCCGTGGTGGTAGGGCCCTCGGCCGCGGTGCCTGCCGGCGGGCAGGTCACCCTCGGAATGGAAAAGCTGCCCATCGTTCGCGCCGAACGGATTCCCGACCACGTCACCGATGCGCGCGTCTTCGTCGCCGCGAAGCTCTCGAAGGAGCTGGGGTACGATCGCTTGCCGGGCACGGCGCGTTAGGTGTGTTCCCCTCCGACGCGCGCGTCGCCACCGCGCCCTTCTGGGCGCTGAACAGCGCGACGACCTTGGTGATGTCTGCGTCGGCCACGCCGGCGCCCTTGAAGGCCACCTGGACCGCCTGCAAATAGGCGCTGAAGTCGTTCTCGTTGAGCCCAAGGCGTCCGTCGGTGCCGGCCAGCGTGGCGTGGGCTTCCGCCATCGAGCGGCACGCGCGGCCCGACGGCGTCGCGCTCGCCAGTGGCGGATAGCTCACGCCGGCACAGCGGAGTTTCGCCGCCAGCTCCGCTTGCATGCATGCCTTGACGTCCGTCGCGGCGGTGGCGCTGAGGCGCGTGAAATAGGTCCCGACGCGGCAGTCCGCTTGAACCTTGGCGAAGAGGTCGTCCGCGATGCGGCGCACGGCAGCCTCGCCGCCACTCTTCTCGCACAGCGTCGGGCCCGCCGCGGGGCCTGCATCGAGGAGCGTCGCCTCGCTGGCCTCTACCGAGCCGTCGACGGGACTCGGTGTCACCACCGGATTAGCGCCGAGCGACTCGTCGTTGGCGCAGTGCACCAAGCCCGCCGTTCCCAGCGCCGCGGCCATGGCTGCCGTGCGCCGCATCGCGACCGATCTCGGGTGCCGCCTCATGCAAGCGCACCGGTGACGATCTTGCCCTTCTCGATCTGGTCGTCGAGGACGGTGGCCGGCACGCCCAGCGCGGCGCCGAGCGTCTTGCTCGCCGCACCGAGCGAATCCTCGAAGGAGATGTCGCCGCCGGGCCCTCCGGCGCCGGTGGCCGAGGCGATGGGGACGGCCTTCCAGTCGGCGCCCTTCTCGTTCTTGGCGACCCCTCCCACGATGCCGCCCTTGAGCTGCTTGCCGATCATCACAGTCACGTGATGGTTGCCCAGGTGGTCGCGCCCCGCGGTGCCCTTTGAACTCAGGGTGCGGCCGAAGACGTTCATCGTGGCGAAGGTCACGCGATCGGCGAGGCCCAGCTCGGTGAGCTTTTGGAAGAGCAACGCGATGGTGGCCACGCCGGAGACCGTCTCCCTCGTCTCCTTGGCGAGGTCGGCGTCGCTGTGGTTGTCGCCGCCAAAGGGAACATGCACGGTCACCACCGGCGTCACGTTCATCTTGATGAGGATGGCCGCGGCGGCCACTTGACTGGCGGCATCGTCGCTCGTGATGGCCGAGAGGCTGTCTAGGAGCTGCTGCGAGATGGCGCGCGCCTCGCGTTGGCTTCGCGCCATGCGGTCGAGGTAGGCGCGTTGAACGTTGGTCCCCTGCTCCTTGAAGATGGCGTTCAAGCGATCAAGATCAGCGTCCCTCAGCTTCTGGAGATCGGTGAGGGGCCCCGCCGTGTTCGTCAAGTTGGCGCGCAGGCCGCGCGGCGAAAGAGAAGGAGCGAACGCCCTTCGTAGAAGACGACCTCTGCGGGGTTCCGCCCAGCGCCGAGGGAGACGGGCGCCATTTGCACCGTGTCGAGGCACGTGGCGAGGTGTTTGGCGTAGACGCTCATGATCATCTCGGAACGCTTCGTGGCGCCCATCGCCCGGAGGACTTTCGGATGATTCGGGTGCGCCGACGTCAGCGTGCCGTGATGAAAGAAGCAGCTTCGGTCGAGGATGTTTTGCGGCAGCTCGGCCCAGGGCTTCGCGGCTGTCGTTGCCTTGCCCGCGAGTGAGAGCGCCGTCGCCGCCATGAGCGGATCGGGCGAGTGGGCGATCTCCGGGCGCATCGTAGGTTCCGGGGACGTTCGCGTTGATGGGATCGCCGGCCTCGGAGGCGCTGAGGATCAGGTATTGGGCGCGCGCCTTGTCCGTGCATTCCGCCCGCGCCGAGAGCGGGCTGAGCAGCACGGCGGCGGGAATCCCGGTGGCCAAGGAGCGTAGGCCCAACATTCCCGCCCCGAAGAGGCCGCGGACGAGGGCCTCGCGGCGGCCGAGGAGCCCGAGCGACTGCAAGACTTCGTCTTCGTGTTTCATGGGCGACCTCCTCAAAGACCGATGGAGACGGCCGAAGGCGCCGTGCATGCAAGAACGAATGTCGAGCGGAGCGCGTCGATAGGCTTCGCCTTGGCGGCGACGGCCGCGGCGTGATGCTCCTTCAAGACTGCGACGGAGGGAGCGTGGCGCGGGTCGGACGTGGGCAGTCCCATCACGATGCGCACGAAGTCGACGATGGCGCCATCGACGTTCTTGCTCGACCAGCGTGCCTGCGGCGTTTCCACCACGGCGGCGGCCACCTCGCGACACAGGTTCTCCGTGCTGGTTCGGAAGAAGAGGCTCACGTCAGACGTGAGAATGGGGCTCTCGGCGCCGCGGCCGTAGCCGTCGCGGGGGATGTTGAGAGCGATCTGCTGGGCGTTCGTGTTCATGGCGCAGGCGTCTACGCCGAGGCGATTCTTGAGCGCCTCGCACAGGTGGCCGTACCGCGCGATGCTGACGAGCGGCTCTCGCTCCTGAAAGGTTCGAGTCGCTTTTGCGGCGGTCACGAGCGGCGACGCGAGCACCTCGCGCAAGAGCACGCGGAAGTCGAAGCTCGACGCCCGAAACGCCTCGGCGATGCGCAGGGCCTCGGGATCGAGGCCGTTCGCCCCGGCCGAATCGGCCCAGAAGCAGAGCTTCTGCACCCACGCCATCGCGAAGTGTTCGTCCCCTGGAGCGTCTTGGCGAAATCGTCGAGCGTCGTGCCCTTCGCCTGCGTCGCTCCGATGGAGAACGAGCCCTCCTCCGTGGTCATCTTGGGGTCGAGCTGCTCGTGGTAGCTGAGCGTCAGGTTTCTCCGAAAGTAGGGACGCATCGGATCGAGCACGCGGTGGCATCCGTAGCAGGGCGAGGTCGGATCGGCGTGCTCCTTGTCGAGCCCCGTTTCGCTCAGCGGCTGCGTGCTGTTCTCTGACTCGATGCTGTAGCCGAGCGCCACGATGAGGGTCTGGTTGATGGTCACGCGCGCTTGGTTGCTGCTGTTCGTCCGCCACCCCGCCTGAAAAGCCAGCGTCGAGAAGAACCCGACCCGCGGAATGTCCAACAGCAGCTCGCTGTCGCTGCGCAGCCGGGCCACATCCCAGAAGTCGTGGCGGCGTTCGGTGCCCGTGGGCTTGCGGACGGTGACCGCCTTCCACGTGGTGAAGTCTTCCGGTGTGAAGATCGGCGTCACCCGCTTCTGGTTGTCGCACGGGCCGCCCACGGGACCGACCTGCTCCACGAGGCCGAGGAAGAAGCGTGCAAGGCGCACGGAGTTGCCCGCCGACGGCGCATAAACGCGCTCCGTGCAACCGGCGCCCAGGTCGCCGGCGGTGTAGAAGTTCATGTAGTTCGGGCTCGCCGGATCGATCGACGCGCTGAGCGCGACCGGCGTCGTGTTCTGCACGCGGTAGCCGTTGTTCTTTCCGGAACCGACCGACCACTTGTCGTTCAGCTTGCCGTCGTCGCCGCTGTGTCGGATGTCGATGAGCGCGTAGAGCGCCATGAGCGCTGGCGTCATCAAGACGGCCGGCGTTCGCACGAGCTCGGAGAAGTTCTTTCCTTCGCGCGCGACCTTGAACGCCGTGCGCGCGAAGCTCTCTTTGACGTTTGCGAGGAGCTCGCCCTTCTGCGTATCCGGCAGGCGATTGTCGCCGCCGATGAGGTCGACGAAGTCGGTGTCGACGAGCTGCGTCTGTTGAAAGGCCGTTCCCAAGAACTCCGTGAGCTTGCGCTCGCCTTGCGGCGAATCGGCCCAAACGTCGATGAGGTCCTTCAAGAACGCAGGGTCTTCGGCGACGGCCTTGATCTCTTCGTCGGTGGCCGGCAGCCCCGTCAGCAGGTTCTTGACCTTGGAGACGTAGACATGGGGAGGCACCGCCTCGAAGGGGAGGAGCTCGGGGTTCACGGGGCCGGCCGCGTCGCCTGCGTCGGCGTCCGCCGAGCGCACGCTCTCGGATGGCGTGGTTGCAGGCTCCTCGCCGCAATGCAGAAGCGGCGCCGCGCACGAAAGCGCGAGGAGCGTCGACCAACCCAACACGCTGCCGCGAGCGAGTCCCATCCAGAGCCTCCCGGTCAATGCGGTGACCAGGCGTCACCGTCTCGACGAGTCTAGCCGCGAACGTCCCGCTGTCCGTCACGTTTTCGCTGGTGACGTGCACCCTGCACGTATCGAAATAGCCTCCTCTGTAACCTTGTGTGCCGCCGCATCGGGGCCGCGACCTGGAGCCACCGGGTAGGCTCATTCCGCGCGTGGGCCACGAAACGTGCGCGACCGAGTCACACACGATGCCGCATCAATCGCTACGTCGCACGACGTTGACAGGGTACCCTACCGCGATGACTTCGCGACGCTCGCCCCTGCAGGTCCTCTCGTCTCTGGCCGTTGCCGTCGCGTCGTTCGCGAGTTGCACCTCCAGCACCGAGGGCGGCAGCCCCGGCGTGGGGGCATCGCTCGACGCATCCCCCAACGACAGCGCCGTCGGCGACGCAGCGTCGCCCAACCCGGCGGTGCCCGACGCGGCGAGCGTCGATGCCTCCGCGGAGACCAGCAGCGCGTGTTCCGGCGGCGACCCTGCGCTCGTCGACGGCCTCACGAAGGCCATGGGGCTTTGGCGGTGGTCGGCCCAAATCTCCGGCTCCACCGAGACGCCCGTCGATGCCTGCGACGGAAGCCTGCACTACCGCGTCGGGCCGGAGCTGTTCGTCGCGCCCTCCACGGTGAACGGCTATGCCGCGTGCGCGATCGCTCAAGGGGGGACCGTTCCGGTGAGCGCCGGCCGCGTGAATCCACCCTGCGCCGACATCGGGTGCAGCGGCGGCAAGATGGGGCTTGTCTGGTCGTCCGCCAAGAGCGGCGCCGTCTACGAGCTCGACGCCAACGGCAAACCAAAGGGCGCCGCCGCGTTCCTACTCACCGTGCGCCCAAGCGTAAGCTTGCCCGGCTACGACCTGATTTGGTCGGGTGTCTCGGGCATTGGTGGCTACGTGATGAGCGGCCCGGACCTGGGCGATACCGTGGTCTTGAGTTGTCACTGACACCTCGCGGCAACGCGAGCACGCGCAATCGAGAGCCTCAACGCTCGCGTAACGGCTCGCTGGACCTGGCACCCAGAGCTCGGAAGGCAGTGCCGTCGAGACCTGGCCGAGCCCGCGGCGAGGGGGCGGGGGCGTGGGCGCCTGTGGCCCCACGAACTCAAGGCGGCCGTGCCGCCACCCAGAGATCCGCCCCTCCCTGACCGCCGGGGGCGTTGTCCTGCACCAAGTAGAGGCGGCAGCCATCGGGCGAAATCCACAGCGGGTGCTTGCGCGCCGCCGCGGGGAACGAGAGCGTCGCGCCGGTGAAGAACGGCGCCGAGAGCGACGTTCGCTTGGCCTCGAGGATCTCGGCGCTCACCCCGTCGCCGCTCGCGTAGTGAGACCCCGGCACCCCCCCCCCCCGGGCCACGCCTCGCTCCCCCCCCGCTGCCTGTGTGTTGAAGAACAAGAGCGGCGTCGGCGTGCGATAGCCGCCTCCGTCGGCCAGTCCGGCCAAGAAGAGATCGAACTGCGGGCCCGACTGCACCCCGAGGTAGAGCGCGCCGCGAGCTGACGCGAACACCTGCTCCTCCGGCTGGCTCCAGCTCTCGAAGCTCACCAGCGCGGCTGGCGCGAAGGGCGCCGTCTTCGACGCTCGTACGGCGCGGTACAGATCTCTCGGTGGCGCCTTGGCGGTCACCAGCAGCGTGGCGCCGTCGGCCGAGAGCGACACACTCCAATGCGGCGACGGAATGTCGCGCAGCTCCTCGACGACGGTTCCGGCCGAGAAGTCGACGTCGCGCGTCTCGCGCGTTGCGCGATGCACGAGGGCGCTCCCCGGTTGGGTCGTCGTGTAGAAGATCTCGCGCTCATCGCTCGACAGCGTCGCGCTAAATTCGCCGTTCACCGTGTTGAGGGAAGTCAGCGGCGACGGCGTGTCGAAGGGCTTCGCGAGATCGCAGCCGCCGTCGCGGAGCGCCGCGTCGACGGCCGCGTCGCTCGCTGCGCCGCCGTCTTCGTCGGTCGTCGCGGGGCGCGCCGCCGGCCGTGGACCTGCGTCGGGGGATGCGCTCCGCATCTCCACCCCGATGATCACCTGGCAGGCGACGAGCAAGGACCCCGCCACAGCGACGACCGTCGAAGGCCAGACCCGAGGCCGCTTGTGATGGGGCTTTAGCATCCTCGCTCGCGAGCCTTCGCTGGTACTATGCCCGCCTCCTCACCATGTTGGAAGTCGTGCCCGAAGAGCTCGCGCCGGGCCTCGTGGCGGCGGGCCGATTTCGCCTCGAAAGGCGCATCGGCGGCGGCGGGATGGGGGAGGTTTGGGCGGCGACCCAGCTCGTCACGGGCAAGAGCGTGGCCCTCAAGTTCCTCAAGCCCTCGCGCGCCGGCGACGCGCGGAGCCACGCTCGCATGGCCCTCGAAGCGCGCGCCGCGTGCGCCATTCGTCACCCAAACGTCGCCGAGATCCACGACGTCGCAGAGCTCGACAGCGGCTTGCCGTTTCTCGTCATGGACCTCCTTCATGGCGAGACGCTCGCCGCCAAGCTCGAACGCGAGAAGGTCCTTCGGCCGGAAGAAGCGGCGCGCTTGATGCTGCCGGTTGTCAGCGCCGTTCAGTCGCTCCACGCGGCGGGCGTCGTGCACCGGGATCTGAAGCCCGAAAACGTGTTCCTGTCGCAGGAAGGAGAGGGGGATGGCGTTCGGGTGCGCGTCCTCGACTTCGGCGTCGCCAAGCTCGTCAACGCGGCGCACCTCGAGGGCGAGGCGCCGCTGACGGCCACCGGAGACGTGACCGGGACCTCGCTGTACATGGCGCCAGAGCAGCTCTTCGCCGAGACCGATCTCGATGGCCGCGCCGACGTCTGGGCCCTCGGGGTCATGCTCTACGAAATGCTCGCAGGACAGCGCCCCACGCAGCGCGGCTCCGTGGGGCAGGTGCTCAAGGCCATCACGACCGACGAACTCATTCCGCTGTCGCGCGCGGCGCCGGCGACCCCCGCGCCGCTG
Source organism: Myxococcales bacterium (assembly GCA_016703425.1). Classification (NCBI taxonomy): domain Bacteria; kingdom Pseudomonadati; phylum Myxococcota; class Myxococcia; order Myxococcales; species Myxococcales bacterium. Next base: position 502,796 of record JADJCA010000008.1, on the reverse strand, counting down.
GCTCGCCTTGTCATGCGCATGCTGGCGCGCGACCGGAGCGAGCGGCCCGAGCTCGGCGCCGTGGCGGAGGTCCTTGGCGCTGTCGGCGCATCGTCCACCGCCCGTTCGCGTCGGTGGCCTTGGGTCGCGGTCGCGTCGGCGCCGTTGCTCGCCCTTGCTTGGGGGGTGAGCCGAGGCTCGGCCCCGGGGGTCGCTCTGGAGCATCACGTTCGCAGCGTGGCGAGCGCGGAGGAGCCGCGGTCCGTGGTCCCGACGATCAGCGTCGCGCCCACGCAGCCCGAGGTCCCAATGGCCCCGTCGGCTGCGACGCCACGCCCGTCTGTTGCGATCAGCTCCGCCGCCCCCGTTCGGAACCGCCCGTCGCTCGCGTCGCCGCCCGTGCCGCTCGACGGAGGGCCTATGCCGAAGGGGAGCTCGTCTGGCATCATCCTCACGCATGATCGCAAGTAGCCGTCGTTGGGGCCTCGGGGCGAGCATCGCCCTCGCGGTGCTCGCGCTCGCGCCGGCCGCTCGCTCCGAGCCACGAGCATCGGCGTTGGCGCAGGTCCTCTTCGAAGAAGGGGTCGCGCTCATGGGGGAGGGGCACTTCGCGGAGGCTTGCCCGAAGCTGGCCGAGAGCCAGCGTCTCGATCCCGGTGGCGGGACATCGCTCAACCTCGCGTCGTGCCTCGAGCGCCTCGGCCAGCTCGCCTCATCGTATGCAACATACAGTGAAGCTCTGAGCGCCGCGATACGCGACGGACGCAAGGAGCGCGAGGCGATTGCGCGTGAGCGCCTCGCCTCGCTGCAGGGCCTCGTGAGCCGACTCGAGCTTCGCGTCCCCTCCGCTACGAAGGGGGCGGATACGAAGGGGGTCGTGGTGACGCTCGATGGCACACGCCTCGGCGCCTCCGCGTGGGGCTCGCCGCTGCCTATCGATCCAGGCTCCCACACGGTCGTGGTCGCGGCGGAAGGTCGCGCGCCCTTCGAGCGCACCTTCGACGTCACGGGCAACGGACAGCGTGTCGTCTTGGATGTCCCCGCGTTGGCGGTCGCGCCGCCGCTGCCGCCGCCGCCGGCACCAAGAGCACTCGCGCCCGCGGCGGCGCCCGTGGGCCTCATCGACAGCGGCGGTGGACGACGCCGCGCCGCGGCGGTCGTCATTGCCGGAGGCGCCACGTTGGTTGTCGCGGGCGGCGTCCTTGGGGGCCTCGCCCTCATGAAGAAGGATGAGAGCGACCAGGGATGCCCGACGGCGACGACCTGCAGCGACGCTGGCGCCGAGGCCATGGGAACGGCAAACACGCTCGCGTGGGGCGCCAACGTGGCCGTGGGCGTGGGGCTCATCGCAGTGGCGACGGGCGTCGTGCTCCACCTCCTCGCGCCGCCGGTGATCCGTTCGGCAAGGCCATCGTGGCCCGCTGCGGTGCGCTTCTGATGGTGAACGACACCCTCGACGAGACCGGCGACGGCGCGCGACGCGCCGCGACGCCCATGGCCAAGGCGCTTGCCGTCGCGTGGTGTGTCGATGCGTCGCGTGTCGGCGAAGTGCTCTTCGTCGACGAGACGCCGCACGTCTTTGGTCGCGGCGACGCGGAGGATGGCGACGGCCGTCCGCGGGCTCGCCTCGTGCGGCAACGGCCACACGAGACCACCGCCGCGGCGCCGCTCGAATTGCCCGCCCTGTCGCGGGCGCAACTCGAGCTTCGCCTCCAAGACGGGCGCGTTCATGTGCAGAATCTCGGCAAGCGGCCGCTCCTCGACGGTGCCGGCGAGACCGCGCCTGCTCTCGTCGTCTCGCCTGGCGACGCCTTCGAGATCAAAGGGCAAGTGGTCTTCGTCTGCGTCTCGCGGGAACGGCGCATGGCGCCGCTCAGAAGCCTCGCGAGCCCCGCCTTTCCCTTCGGCGGGAGCGATGTCCACGGGCTCGTGGGTGAGAGCGCGGCGGCCTGGGAGCTCCGCGAGCAAGCGGCCTTCGTCGCGGCGCGGGCGGCACACGTGCTCGTCCTCGGCGATAGCGGCAGCGGCAAAGAGCTCGTCGCCCAAGCGATCCACGCCGCGTCGAAGCGCGGGCGCCGCCCCATGGTGGCACGCAACGCGGCGACCATCCCGTCGGGGCTCGCCGACGCCGAGCTCTTCGGCAACCTCGCGAACTACCCCAACCCGGGGATGCCGGAGCGCAAAGGGCTTGTCGGTGAAGCCGACGGCTCGACGCTCTTCTTGGACGAGATTGGCGAGCTGCCAGAGGAGCTCCAGGCGCGGTTGCTTCGCGTGCTCGATGAGCGCGGTGAGTACCAGCGGCTCGGTGACGCCAAGCCGCGCCGCGCGGACATCCGGCTCCTCGGGGCCACCAATCGCCCCGTCGCGGCGCTGAAGCATGACGTCGCAGCGCGCTTTCGGCTTCGCCTTCGCGTGCCTGGCTTCCAGGAACGCCGCGAAGACATCCTGCTCATCGCCCGCCACTTGCTGGCGCGGGTCGCTGCCACCGACGCGGAGATCGGCGAGCGGTTCTTCGATGGCAAGGGTGAGCCGCGCATCGCCGCCGCGCTCGCTCGGCGCCTCGTGCGCCACGACTTCCGAACCCACGGGCGCGAGCTCGACGCTTTGCTCTGGCGCGCAATCGCCACGAGCCCCGAGGACGTCCTCGAACTGACGCCCGACGTGGAGGCCGAGCTCACCCAGGACACACCGGCCCCGGTCACGTCGCGCCGCCTGCCGGTGGAGCTCAGCGCCGAGGAGATTCGCGCCGCCCTCGCGCGCGCCAACGGCGTGCAAGAGCGCGCTTGGCGGGAGCTCGGGTTGGCGAACCGGTATGTCTTGAAGCGCCTCATCGCCAAGATGGGCATCGCGTCCGGCGGCGACGGCGGCCCGTAGGGAACGCCTCAAAGGCTTCCCATGTAGGCGATCGTTGGGGCGCCGCCGCCTTGGGGAAAGAAGATGCGCACCGGCGCCACGTCGCTTCCGCGACGCCGGATGAAATAGTCGACGACGATTCCCGCTTCAAAGGCGTCGTGAGCTCCGATGCCCGTGATGGCGGTGGCCCCAACGTGCACGACCTCGACGGGCCTTTTGTAGTGGGCGGCGTTGTCGTGCGCCTTCTTGAAGCTGTATCGCTTCAGGTCGGCGTGGAGATCGTCCCCCTGTGCGTTCTTGAGGCTGCGGTGAACGAACGGCAACGTGGCCTTGGCGCTCCTCGCGAAGTCCTCGATGAGCAGGGCCGCAAGGAAGGGCTCGAGGAGCTCCACGACGGGGCTTGTGCTGCGTGCCTCGGCGCGACCCGCTTCCGAAGCCAACAGCGTGGCCGCCAGCGAGAGCACGGCGACGCTCGAACGGGCGAAGCGCGCGCGGATGGGGGAGGCCACGGCACCACGCTCACTTCTTCACGAAGGTGAACTTGTAGTCGAAGGCGTTGGAACCCTTCGCGTCGACCTTGACCACGCCCAGGTACCCGGTGCCCTTCTCGAGGGCCACCGACTTCTTGGTTCCGGGTTTGTCGTCCTTGTCGAAGGAGATGGACTTGGCGACGAGGCAATTTTTTCCGTCGCTCAGCGAGACGTTGACGTCGGCACCGCCGCCGCCCTGCTTGGTGAGCTGCAGCTCCCATTTGTCGGTATCGAGCGGCGCTTGCGAGACAAACAGGCGCGCCCCGCCGGCGATGACCTTGCCGTCGTTCAGCGAGCCGTCGGTCATGAGCGGGCGGGGCCCGATGGTGGCCCACGAGCCCTGCGACTGCTCGTTCCAGAAGCTGATCATTTCGCGAAGCAGCTCTTCCTTCTTCTGGGTGTTGGAGAGGCACTCCTCGGAGGTCTTGCAGGCCTTCGCCTTGATGCGATCGCCCCATCGTCCCCAGATGGCCTCGAGGACCTTCGCCCCCGAGTTGCACGCCGACTGCGCGTGAGCGGCGCCGGCAAGAGAGACGCCCATGGCGACGGCGAGGGATGCACAGACGAGCTTCTTGTTGTTCATGAAAGACCTCCGTGACGCTCGACTGCAGCTCCCGTACCCGCATCCGGCTGCCGTCGACCTTCGGCAAATCGCGGGCGCGGCGGCCCGCCACCGATGGGCGCGCCCAGGGCGCCCATCGGTCGCCCATCGCACGGAGGCGCGAGCCTCGTCAGTTATCGGGGCGTTTGCGAGCCATCCCGCCCTCTTTGCTACGGGCACGGCGGCTGCTTGAGGAGCCTCCGAGGAGAGCGCACCTATGAAACAAGGCTTGGTTCTACTGGCTGCATCGTTCTTCGCCGTCGGCGACATGGCCCTCGATCCCGAGGTGGCATCTGCGAGCACATCCTACGAGGGCTATGTCCGTTGCGAGGACCTCAAGGTCTCGGACTTGGTGCCGCTCCGCAGCAACCATTCGGTTTCGCTCAAGGCGAAAACGACGCTCGGGTACACCACCGTCGAGAAGAAGGACGTCATCACGCCGGACGAAACCAAGAACGGTCGCGCGACCTCCTTCGGACTTCCCGCCACCAAGACCCACGCGCATCAAATTTTCGGCTCATCGACGGCCGGCTACGAGGTCGCCATCGAGCGCGACTCGAAGGACAGCGCCGCCTTGGACGTCACCATCTGCGTGGCCTACAAGCGCCTGAGCCCCGACGGCGACGACCAGAAGAGTGAGACGGTGGGGAAGGCGAGCCTCCTCGCTGGCGAGTCGAAGCAGCTCGTTTGGTACCGGAAGAGCGCGCAGCCCGAGGGGCAGGTTTACGTCGTGCTCGTGCAGCCCCGCTCGCTGAACACGTCCACGACGTACCACCTCGCGTTTCGGCGCCGCTCGTCCTGAGCGTACGCCCTCACCGTTTTACCCAATTGAGCCGCCGTGTGCGGCGAGGAGAAACTTTCATGAACGTCCGTAGTCGGCTCTTTGCCATCGTTCTCTCGGCCGCTGCCGCCAGCGCTCTCTCGATCTCCGCCCCGACGCCCGCGGAAGCGGCGCCCGGTGACATCGATCTCGACAAGGCCGACCCGCGCGCCATGGCCTTGCTCGGTGACCTCTTTTCTGCGCTCTCCATTGCTGACGAGAACGAGAGCGCCAAAGCGTGCCTCAAGATCGTCCATGTAAGTCTCATGAACCCGTCGCGTTCCGATCTCTCGAAGGACCTTCGCCGCTTCAGCTTCAAGAAGGCGCACGACAACGCGAAGTTCTACGCCAACCCGGTGAAGGTGACGCGCATCCGCCCAAAGGCCATCACGGGCATCGGAGCCAAGTCCAACGGCACCGCCGAGCTCGGGCAGGTCGTGGATTACTTCGTCTCGAAGAAGGAAGGGGCGGGCGGGCTTCCGGCGCCGGTGCAGGTGTTCTTCCCGCAGGGCGGCGGTGAGCCGAAGATCGCCTACCTCGGAAGCATCTGAGCCTCTTGTGTGACGGCGCGAACCATCGCACGTTGGGGCCGCATGCTTTCCGGCTCTCGGGGTCTCAGCGCGCGAGCCTGGCTCGCGGTGTGCGTCGTTGCGGGCGTCGCCGCGGGAGCATGCACCGTCTCCGAGTCAGCGCCCACGATTGACGTGGCGCCGAGCGATGCGTCGGCGACGGAGGCACGAGACGGGGCGTCGCTGGCCGACGCGACTGTGAACCTCGACGCGCCGCTCGACTCGGGGCTCGACGGCTCCTCCTCGCTCGACGCCGCCGAGGTTTCCGACGCAGCGCGAACGGTCATCGGGCCCGACGGTGGCGTGCTCTTGGGGCCCGACGGCGTATCGGCCGTCGTGCCCATGGGCGCGCTCGCCGCCGACACCTCGTTTCGCGTGGAAGGCATCGACGCGCCGGGGGCCGATGGCGGCGTCGAGCGCATCTACCGCTTCTTGCCGCCCACGCTCTTCGCCCGACCTGTCACGGTTCGCCTGCCGCTCGCCGCTGGCAGCACGAGCGGCGAGCTCTACTGGTCGAGGGTCGGTGGCCTCGGCGGCTACGACCCGATGGGGGCCGTATCGGGTGGCGCCCACGTCACGGCGACGGTTGTCCACTTCGGCGCAGGATACTCGGGAGCCCTCGGGCCGACGCGCACCGTGGTGGGGTCCAACGTTCGCGCGCACCTCGCATCGACCTTCGAGACCTTTGGCCCGCGTCAGATGGGGGCCATTCCACTCACCGTCTTGGTGGCCGAAGACGGAGGCACACGGTCCATCGCCGGGCAGGGCTACGTCGACGGCACCTTTCGCGTCGCCGACGTCCCGCGGGGCCCGTACCTCTTGCGCTGGGGGGCGGCCGATCACTACTTCCGCGACGGGGAGAGTGCCATCGATCTCGGCACTGCCGTCGACGGTCGCCCTGCGGTGTCGCTCAGCGCACCTGCCACGGGCACCACGACGGTCACCTTCAACGTGACCAACCTGGAGCCCTGGACCGCGGGCTCGTCTCTCGACATGTTCTCGACGCAAGCCGGCCTGGCGGCGCGCGGCGTCGAGAGCGAGCCCTTGGCCAAGAACGTCCCGCAGGCCGACGCCGGCGCCACGGCGCTCGTGAACCTCACGGTTCCGCTCCGCGAGCGCGACGGTGCCCCTGCGCGACGCGTCGAGGGAACCAAGGGCGACAGGCTCCACCTCTTCCAGCTCTCCTCCCGAAGCTCTTCGACGGGCGTGGCTGCGCTCGTCCTCACACGCGAGTTTGACGCGCCCGCCTTTGACGCCACCTTTGGCAGCGACTCGCCCCTCGCCGGCGCGTTCACCGCGCTGCCGCTCTCCAACAGCCTCGACCTTACGGTCAAGATGAGCGAATTCTGGGCGCAGCCCGCCGAATATGGAGGTGCGGCGGAGACTGGCGTGGTCTTGCTCTCCGTGCGGGCTCAGCCCTTCACGCTGCGCCACGGCTTCCCCGAATCGGCGCCTCGGCTCGTCCAGATGCGCCTCTTGTCGGCGCCCGTCGGCACGGACGTCACCACCGGCCTCGTCCCTTATGGGCTGCCGCTCGTGGGCACTTGGGCCCCCTTCGTCGACCTCGCGATGCGAGCGACGCGCGACTACGCGCTCCCAGGAAACGCGCCCGTGAGCCATGTCTTCAACGCCTTCAGCGAGCAAGCGGCGCTAGCGCCCACCGCCGTGATGACCCTCGCACCGAGCGTGTCTCCGCCGCGCGCGGTGCGCGTCAATGGTTCCCCGCTCACGCTGCCTGCCACAGCCGTCGGCACCACGCCGCTCTTCGAGTGGGACCCGCCACGCGTTGGGGCCGCCGCGGGCTATCGCGCCTACCTCTTTCGTCTCACGAGCGCGTCGAGCACCACGAGCCTCGCTTACGTTGCGACGCTCGACACGTCGGAGCCACGATTCCGCATCCCGGCGGGTCTTCTCTTGGCGGGCTCGACCTACTTCATCGAGCTGCGCGCGCGACACCGACCGAGCGTGAGCCTCGCGCGTTCGCCCGAGCGTGACGAGATGCCAGCGGCGGAGGCGACGATGGTGACGGAGCCTTTCTCTCCGTAGGCTTCCCCGACCTGAGGGCTCGAGCGGCGCCCCGAATGGCGATCGCGGGTGCCTGCTGAGGACCTGGTCCCGTTCGAGGCGTCGCGCGACGGGGCTCGGTGTGCCTCACAGAGGCGGGCTGAAGCGATGCAACACGGCGACCTCTTCGTCGGCCCAAGGTCCGACGAGTGTTGCCCACGCTCCAATGGGCGCGCCGCCGCCGCTCGCGAAGAGCTGCAAGCAGCTCTCGGTGATCTTGCCGCGGAGACGCAAGGGCGCGTTGGCGAAGCGGAACCGCAGCTCGCCTGGCACGGCCGAGCCCGCAAACACAATCGTGTACTTTCCACACGTCACGACGCCGCTCTCGTCGACACCGCAACTCGTGTTGTCGTAGGCGCTGCTGGTGATCACCGGCGACGTTGGGTAGTTGGGCCCGCCCAGGTAGACCCAGCCGGCGGTCGCCGGGTTCGGCCACGGATAGACGGCCACGCCAGCGCTGGCCCGGTCATTGACGTGCTGCCCCGCGCCATCGATGCGCTCTACCCAACGGTCTGTCTCGCGGAAAGGGCCGCAGCCGACGCCCTTCGCGGTGCAACCACGCGAGCGGTAGCGAACGAACGTGCTCCCCAACTCGCGCGCTTTGGTCCCGATGCGGGCGAGGAGCTCGGAGCCCTTGAGGGGCGTGCCGTCACATGCGAGCGGATCGAAAGGGTCGTCGTTGCCGCCGGCGTCGACACCAGAGGTCCCGCCGTCGACGACGCTCGCGTCGGATAGTCCACCCGGCGAGGCGTCCGGCTTGACGGGCGAGCTCGCGCCGCCATCGTTGGTCACATCGAGCGGCGCGACCGTCGTAGGGCCGTCGGTGGCGCTGCTGCCGCACCCGCCCAAGACACTCGCGAACAGCACCAAGCCTGGGGATAGGGTGCGGGCCACGCGTCTTTTACGCAGGGTTGCGCGCCGAGCCTTCCCCCACGCCGCAGAAAGACCTCCCAGACGCCGAGAGCGCTCGCTCTCCAGTTGTCATGGGTGCCGCGATTCCGGGGAAGACCCGCCCCGTTCGCCCGTATCTGAGGGCACTGCCACCATGGCCGACGCTCGCCTGAATTCATTCGGGAAATGGAGCGCGCGCGGCAGCGAGGAGTAGATCGATGTTTTATCTCAGTCGTACGGGCAACACGGAAGGTCCCTTCACCGATGTGGTGATCGCGGACATGATCCGCAGCCGGCTCGTCGATGACGGGCACGTTTGCCCCGTCGGTGGCAGCGAGTGGACCCTCCTCTCGGCGCATCCGTCGTTCCAAGCGGCCATCGAGGAACGTCGCCTCCGCGAGTCGGCGCCTCCGCCGGCGGTGGCTGCCTCCGCGGCAGCGCCTGCGCCGCCCGTCGCGACACCCGCGAGTGTTCGCCCGGGATCGCCCAACGCGCCGCCGCTCCCGGTTCGCGCATCGGCGGTGCCGCTGCCGCCGGCCCATCCGACGCCGCCCGGCGGCCTTCAAGCGATGGCGATGCAGCCGCAAGCGGCGCCGCCCGTTTCGCCCGCTTCGATGGGACCGATGCCCGCCGCGCAGCCGGCGCAGCCCATGGCACCGAACGCCGGCCCGATGGGTCCCGGCTCGATGGGCCCGATGGGCCCCGGTTCGATGGGCCCGATGGGCCCGAACGCGGGCCCGATGGGTCCCGGTTCAATGGGCCCGATGGCGCCGAACGCGGGCCCGATGGGTCCCGGCTCGATGAGCCCCATGCCTCCTCACGTCGCCATGGCCCAAAACGGGATGCCCTACGGCCCGCCGCCCATGGGCGGACGACCGAGCGGCGGCTTCGCCGGCTCCTTCTCGGTGCCGCCGCCGGAGCCGAAGTCCAAGGCCCTCGTGATCGCCGGCGCCATCCTTGGCGTGCTCCTCCTCCTCGGTGGTGGCGGAGCCGCGCTTGCGTACTTCCTTGTCTTCCGTTCTGCGACGCCGCTCGCGCAATATTTCCCCGAGGGCACCGAGGTCTACGCCGAGGTCGCGAACGTCAAAGGGTCGGCCTTGAGCGCCGTGCAAATGGGCTTCCTCGACGCGTCGAAGATCGACGAGAAGAAGAGCCTGGAAGATGCACAGAATGGCTTCGCCAACGCCTTCGACCTCTCGAAGGTCGACGCGGCGCGCGTGGCCTTGGGCATCGACGGCATCGCCTTCGGGGGTCACGACCTCGACAAGAAGGGCGCCGTCGCCATCGTCGTCACCTGGAGTGACGCGAAGGCCGCCGAGACGCTGTTCAAGTCGGCGCGCTTCAACGCCGAGGGCGACTCCGAAAAGGGCGGCAGGCGCTACTCGCTCAAGAAGCGCGACGTGTCCTTCGAACAGAAGAAGGGCATGAGCCTCCTTGAGAGCTCGCTCTCGGGCCTCAGCCTCAAGGCCTCCGACAAAGACGACCAGCTCGTCTGGTACCCGAAGCAGAAGGTCCTCGTGCTCGCCAACGAGCGCGGCCTCAACGAGATCGCGCCCGTCGTCGATGGCAGCCAGAAGCGCACGCTCCTCGCGGCGCCGGCCTTTGCGGCTCAGAAGTCGCGCTTCGGTGGCAAGGGCCTCACGGCTTGGATCGACACCTCCGTCGTCAAAGGCGAAAAGGCCAAGGACGTGCAGAAGTACCTCGAAGGCACGAGCCCCATCGTCCTCTCGGTGGGCGCGGAGAAGGGCGGCGTCCGCATGACCATGACCGGCGAGGTCGCCGGCCTCGACGACCAGCTCGGTCGCCTCGAAGGTTGGCTCGACGCGCCCGGCCTCACGCTCGGCAAGCGGCTCCCCAAGGAGACCGTGGGGTACCTCGCCTTCTCGTCGCGCAGCAAGCTCTCGGGCAAAGACGCCCGCGACGCGTTCATGAAGAGCCTCGACAAAGAGGAGAGCACCAAGGGCTTCGGCAAGAGCGTCGAAGACGGCGAGAAGGCGCTCGGCGCCGAGCTCACCACGATCTTCGATGCGCTCGGGGACGAAGGCGCCATCGCTGCCGTCGCCAAGAGCGGCTACCGCTACCAAGTCGGCGCGACGCCGTCCTTCGATGACCTCGCGGTCGTCTACGTGCAGAAGCTCAAGGACAAGGCCGCGGCGAAGAAGCTCGTCGACACGCTCAAGCAGAAGATCGCTGGCGGCCCCGTCAAGATCACCGGCTCCGGCGACGACCTCGTCGCGGAAGGCGAGAAGCCCATCCCGCGCGTCGAGCTGCGCTTCGTCGACGGCGCCCTCGTCGTCGTCGCCGGCCCGAAGGAGCTCGCCGACAGCACCTACGCGGCCTTCGGCGGCAAAGGCAGCCTCGACGGTGACGCGGCGCACGCGGTCGCGGTGTCGAGCCTCAAGGCGAAACACGCGGTGCTCTGGTTCGATCTCGGTCGCATCGGCGACACGGCGCTCGCGGCCTTGCCGCAAGCGAAGGACCAAGCCCAAGCGATGGGCGTCGACCTCGGCGCCATTCAGCTCACCGGCGACCGTCGCATGACCGGCGCGCTCGGGATTACGTTCTCCAAAGAGGGGAAGAAGCTCGCCTATACGGTCGATTCGATGAACATGCCCGTCGTCTTCGGCGCGGCCGCGGCCTTCGGCATGCAGAAGAAGGCCATGAAGGGTCTCTCGGGTCGCAAGGACGACGACGACGACGTCAAGCCGGCCTTCGGCAGCGGCTTCGCGCCGGCGCCGGCCAAGGCGACCATGACCTTGACGGGCGGCAACGGCTCGCTCACGGCCAAGGACCCCAACGACAAGAACAAGGACACGAAGGACTCGGCGCAAGCCAAGGCTGCGGCGACTGGCGGCGGCGACTTCCCGGCCATCTGCGAGACGATGTTCGAGCGCTACGATCACTGCGTCTACAAGGCCGTCTCGTCGGCGCACCGACCGGGCCTCATCAAGGGGCTCCGGTCCTCGGTCACGAAGCAAGACCCGAGCTTCCGTCCGCGCATGTGCCAGTCGATGCTCGAGGCAGCGGAGCGTACCCACCCGGGTTGCAAGTAGTCGACGGGCGGGGGGGGCCGTGAGCCACGGCGGTCGGCGCGAGGTCAGAGCCGACCGCCTAGTCGCGGTGCTCGGAGGGCAGAAGGAGAAGGCTCGCCGTCGCAGTGTCGCCGACCGCAAGCTTGGACACCGCGTGACGCGCCGAATTGAGTTGCTCCTTCACGCAAGCCGCCTCGGGGCTGCGAGGAACGACGTCCAAGTTGCCGGGCCCGAGCATGCTCACGCGCAGCCGAGTCGGCGCCGCCACCCGGCAAGTGGCGGCGAGCTTGTTCTCAAGCGCGTGGAGCTCCTCCGCAACGATGGCCGGCGTGGCTGTCTGACGGCGCTGCACCAGCACGGCGGGGGCGACGATGGAGATTGGGACCGCCACGATGGTCGCCAGGATGAAGGTCCTTAGGCTCGATGGGACGCGCAAGCTCTGGCCGCGTGCCCTCGCGTCGAGCGCCCGGTACCACTCCATGGCGGCCGCTCGCCGCTCCTCGTTGACGTTCAACCCATCAGCCATGGCTCATGGACCTGTTCCCAGCAGCGCCATGTCGACGCCAAGGCCGCTCGCCAAATCGCGAGAGTTCAGTCGTGATCCGAGCACCTGCTCGATGCATGCGCCGAGGCCCGCAGGGGTTCGCGGGGTCCAGACCTTCACCTTCACTCCGCCGCTTGTCTCGTGAGCCAACACGGAAATCTGCGCGTACCCCGGAGCCTTCAGGCAGTGAGCGAACGCAGGTTCGGCGTCACGCACCCGGGCGGCGAGCGTAGCGACCGCGTCCCGCCGTGCGAATTGACGTCGCTCATGAACATCGGCGGCCAAGGCGGACAGCGCGGCGAGCACCGCGCAGACGCCAGCGAGCGCGAGCCACGCCCGGCCGCCGAGCCCCGCGACGACCGCCGCCACGAACCGATCCATGACGGTGCCTTCCTCACGCAGGCGCTCGATCCGCGCCGTGATCGCCTCCGCCGTCTCGTCGTCGAGGCTCTGGGGCTCGTGGCGTTTCCGGTCAAGTGACAAGGTCCGTTGAGCGTACTGCCTAAGCAGCCGAGCGTGCATACCTCCTCAGGCACCCCGGCGCCTTCGTCCTGCCAAGCCGCTCGGATGTCGTCCACGATCCCCGAGGCTCCCGTCGAATAGCTAAGCGGCAACTGGCTCCTCACGCAGCTCATCGACCCGTTGGGCACGCCGCACAAGTTCCTCTACGACTTCTCGGGGCGGCTCGTGAGCGACTCGAATGTCTACGCGTCGGGCGATGAGCGGGCGATCACGCTTCAGGGCGTCTCTTCGTCTACCGGCGGCCGCTTCGTGCGACGCAAGAGCCCCTTGGGCCGCACGATGATTCGCCACATTGAACGTGGCGCCGCCTTGGGCGATGTCACCGAGCGCATTTCGACGACTGGCGAAGACGGCCTCATCACGGTGAGCGAGCGCAAGGCCAGCGGCACGAGCGTCGTCACGACACCTGACCGCACGACGGTGACTACGACGGTGGCGGCCGATCCGCGGCTGGGCTTGTCGGCGCCGTACGCGTCGAGCGTCGTCACGCTCAACCAAATCGGCGACGGGGGCGTAGACGCCGCCGCGACGGTCAGCTTGACCGAGACGCGCGTGCGCGCCGCCGGTTGGGTGTCGCCGGCTCTCACGTCGACAACCTCCGTGACAGACACCGTGACCTTCAACGGCTCTGCGGGCACCGATGTCGCAGGCGGAGGCGCACCGGATGTAAAGTCACTGACGCAAATCGAGGCGCTCACGAACATTCAAACGGCGCCGACGTTGAGCGTCACGCGAGGCACGCTCAAGCGCGCAACGGTATTCGACGGCGCGGGGCGCGTCACCGCGGTGCAAGTGCCAGGGCTTCACGACGTCGTGATGGCTTACGACACCGAGGGGCGCCTCTCGACCGTGACCCAATCGGGCCGCTCGACGACCTTCGCGTACGACGCGGTCACGGGGTACCCGACGACCGTCACGGTAAACCCCGGAGCGATCATCACGAACGTCACCTCCCGTGACGGCGTGGGTCGTCCGAAGTCGATGACGCTGCCTGGTAGCCGTGTGGTGGACCTTGGTTACAACTTCGCGGGTCGTCAATTCACTGTGACGCCGCCGGGGACGAAGCAATCGAGCGCCGTTGCGGAACAGCGCCCCGCGCACGTCTTTGGGGTCGACGCGGCGGGCTTGCTCACGGCGTACACGGCGCCTGACATCGGGGCGACGGTGCCTCGCGTGGCGACGCACGGATGGGACAAGGACAAGGCGCCGATGGGCATGTTCTTGCCGCAGCCGGCGAGCTTGCCAGCGCGGACCACGTTCGTGAGCTACGACGAAGCGGGGCGCGTGAAGGGCCTCGGTCACAGCGCCACGGGGTCTGTGGCGGCGCGGACGGCGGAGATCACCTACGACGGGATGGGTCGTCCGAGCGTGCTCACGAGCAAGGTCGGCGGGTCTGTGACGTCGACGGCGACGACGACGTACACGAGCGGTCTAGTGACGCAGGTGTCGACGGCGATCACTGGAGCGACGACGGTGCCGATTGCGTACCAATACGATGGGTTCATGCGCGTGAAGACGCGCACCATCGGCGGCGCGGTGCCCATCGCGTCGACATGGGACTCAGCGACGGGGCTTCTCACGGGGACGGGCGGCGTGGGCATCACGCGGACGGGTCTCGTCGGAGGCTTCCAAAGCGGTCAACTGGCGGGCCTGACGGCGTCGGGAGGGCGGACGTACACGGTGACCTACCCGGCGACGCCGTCGTACGGCGAGCCGCAAAAGCTCGAGGCGAAGTTTGGAGCAACGTCCAAGTACTCGGTGGACCTGACGAGGGACGGCCTTGGGCGGGTTCAGACGCGCCACGAGGTGAACGAGACGACGACGACCGATCGGTACTACGAATACGACACGGCTGGCCGGCTGTGGCGAGTGCGCAACGGCCTGCTCGTGACGTCGCCGATCATTGCAACATACACGTACGACTCGAACGGGAACCGCACGGACCAGGCGTACGCCTACGACCTTCACGATCGGCAGACGGGGTTCGGAACCGGGGTGACGTTCACGTATGACGCCAACGGTGAGCGCAAGACGCGCAGCACGCCGGCGCAAACACTGACGTACGACCCGCAAGGGCAGCTCGTGAGCGTGGATGCGGCGGGAACGGTCATCACGTATGAGGTCGACGGCCTCGGCCGGCGCGTGAAGCGCACGAAGAACGGCGTGAGCGAGCGGTACCTCTGGGATGGCTCGCGCATCGCCGCGGTGCTCGACAACGCAGGCGTGGTGCTGCGGCGCTTCGTCTACGCGACGAGCGGCCATGTGCCGGACGCGATTCTCGAGGGCTCGGCGGGGACGCTCTACCTCGTGGTGAAAGACGAGCGCGGCAGCGTGCGGCAGCTCATTGACCCCGCGGGGCTCGTTGCGGAGAAGTACGAGTACGACGAGTGGGGAAGGAGCTGCCGGGCGCTCCGGCCGTCAGAAAGAGCCTCTTTGGCTTCGCGGGCGGCGTGTACAACCCCGACACGGGGCTCGTGCGCTTCGGCGCGCGAGACTACGACCCTGCGGTCGGGAGGTGGACGACGGGGATCCGATTCGTTTCGGCGGCGGTTGGAACCTCTATGGGTACTCGGACAACGATCCCATCAACTACATCGATGTTGACGGGAAGAATCCGGTCGCGATCGTCGTAGCCGTTGGCCTCGTGATCGGGATGGGCATGAGTCTCTCGTCCGATTCGGACGTATCGACGCTCGATGTGCTTGGCGCGATGGGCAACGTGCTCGGCCTGCGCGGTCTCGGTGCCGGGGCTTCTGCGGCGCGCGCCGGCGCTGGCGGAGTCGGGACACCACTTGGTATGCAGGAACTCGGCGGGGTCTGTGGCGCGGGCGGAGGTGGCAAGGCAAGCCCGTTCTCGTTCCATCGGCTGCACGGCCTGTCAGGGGGCGCGTCATCGCGGAATGTTGCGAAGATCGAGCGCAGCATGAATGCTAGCGGCTGGAACGGCCCGCCCATCAAGGTCTTTGAGCACAACGGGACGAAGTATGTGCTCGATGGACATCACCGGCTCGCAGCCGCTCGCCAGGCACGGCTACCCGAGGTGCCATACGAATCGATTCCAGTTTCCGAGCTTGGCTCGTTCGGATACGCCAGCGCCGACGACGTGCTCATGGCAGCAAGCGAGGCATTTGGGCGATGACAAACGAGGACAATAGGGTCCTGGCCTTGATCAGGCGGTACGCGGCATTGGTGAGCGAGCACGTTGCCGATCTGCGCAATGCTCTTGGACAGTCCGACTTGCTCATGGCGGCCAACTCGCGACTCATCCCGCGCTCGGGCGTCCTGCCCAACGGCGTCGAATACTTCTTCCACGGCGTCGGTTGCACGGTGGAAACGCCCGACTACACGCTCGACTTTGACTTTGGTCCTATTGAGCGCGTCGGCGGCTTCGACGCATGGCGCCTGTCGCGACTGGCGAGCCAGCTCGACGACTTTGGTGAACTGAGCCGGGAGGAGATCGAGGAAGCCCTGGAACGACTCTCGGCCGCGGGGGTCGTCATCGCACCCGGACTGCCACCGTCGCCGCATCTACGATATTTGGCTGGGTCATGAAGAGCAGTCATCCGAGGGCGCCTTCTCCCGGCCGTGCCGCACCGAAGGATGCAGCATGACGGTCGCTACCCAGCTCGCGGTACGCGTAGCAACTCGGCGGCGGAGCGCTCGCTTGCCGATCCGGTTTTGCCCGTATTGCGGGACTGACCTGCGCGCACAGATCGACGCAAATGCAGAAGAGTTCGACGAGTTGACCAAGAAGCATGCGCCCTTTGATCCAGGCTGGGGCACCGAGTTGCCGGGGCGAACTTCAAGGTGAGTGCCGCCCGCTCTCGCACGGTGCGGGCAGAGAGGCGCGGACTGAGGGCCGTTGCCGTAGTGACGGTTGGGCTTGCCGGCGCCCGCATGTGCGCCTGCGGTGGAGAGGTCGCGCTCGAACGGGGCGGTGAGTTCGACGCTGCGTCGTCGTCGGCACTCATGATGGTCGACGGAGCTATTGTGTCGAGATGATGCGCGTTGCGTACGCGGGGCCCGCACTTGGCGGTCGGACCACCTCGCTCGGCCATGTCCTGCGCCTTTCAGGGCAGGGGAAAGACGCCTGGCAGATCGGTGCCGACGTGCACCTCGTCGAGTGGCGTGGCGATCTCACAGAAGCCTTCGTCTCGCGCAGGAGGTCTATGGTCGTCAACGACCACGTAGACCCAAGCGATTCTCAACTCGCCGCTGAGATCGAGCTGTTACGTGGCACGGCCGCGGTGCTCTACGTGGTGGACTCTCAAGTCGAGCGCCTCGAAGCCAATCGCGAGCACCTCGACCTACTCCGGCGAGATATGGCGCATGTGGGAATCGCGTTGGACGAACTTCCGGTCGTATTCCAACTCAACAAGCGCGACCTGCCGAATTCGTTGCCGGTCGGGGACTTAGTCGAGGCATTCCGGACCGGTTGGTGTTGCCACGTCGAGAGTGTCGCGAGGACGGGAGTTGGCGTCGTCGAAGCGTTCGAAGCGCCAAGGAAAATGCTTAGGGAGCGTGGCTAGTGGCGGGCTTTCCCCAGTCGCTGACGGTAGCGATCGCGTTCTTGCTCATCCGGCTTTCCGCCTGCGGTGGCGAAACTCGCGCTTGAGGCAGTCGACGAAGGGGATGCTGGTTCGCTCGTGGCGGAGGCCACGCCCGGCGCGCCCACGGACGCGAGTTCCCAGCTGATAGCCCAGGACTCCGGTTAGCGCGTCGGCGGCGCCGCTCGATGGGCGCATCCTGCCCTTTCGATGCCAGGAAACCCTGAGCGACGGCGGCGCGGACAATCGGCGCTCGCTCCGCGCAGCTGGCACGCTTGCGCGTCGTGCAACGTGGCCGCGGCGTCGCCTTGAGGTGCATCGGCGAGCCCCTCCTTTAATAGGGACCTACTAGGCAGAGGCCAGGCAGCCAGCCAACGAAGCTTGGCCTCCCGACAAAGAGACGCTCCCCGCCGTCACGGAGACGTCGGCCTCGGTGACGCAAGGGTGCTCGCCCGCGCGCGAAGGTGCGTCGTCGCAGGGGAACGCGCCCCGGCCGGCGCGGGGCGCGGCGGTGGCCAAAAGGTAGTCGTGCGACGCAACTTCTCCGGCGGTCCTGCCGACGCAGGTGCCGGCGGCGATCACCGGAGCGACGACGGTGCCGATCGCGTACCAATATCCGTGAGCGCGTGCGCTTCCCTCGAGAGAGAGACGTTGGAATGCGAGGCTAAAGGCCTACGACCCGACCGCTGCTAGCCTTTCGCTATGACCGCGAAGACGACACCGGTCGACCCACGTGCCGCCCAGCCGCGGGCGGAGGATCTGCTAAGGTGGGAGAGCGATGTCGCTGAAGGCGCTCAAAATTAACGTGGACGTGGGAGCGGACCACACGGTTCGGCTTCCCGACGAAGTTCCCGTGGGGCCTGCCGAGCTGATCGTTCTCCTGGCTGACGCCGGAGACGGGGCCAAGGAGTGTCCTCCTAGTCCGATCGGTCTCTTCAAGGATGAGCCCGAACTCGTGGACGAGATCATGGACCACGTCCGCGACATCCGCGGGGAGAGTCGCCTGCGACCGATGCCGTAGGGAATGGCACCGTGGATCGCGTTCTCCTCGACACCGACATCTTCTCGGAGATCTTCAAGCAGCGCGACGCTACCGTCGCGGCTCGCGCGCTCGCTTACCAGACGGCGCGTGGGGCCTTCACGATCTCGGTCATCACGGCGATGGAGATCACGTCGGGGCTGCACCGAATCAGGCGGCGAAACAGCTCGCGCGCTTCGAGGCCATGTTGCGAGGGACCCCGCGTAGTCGAGCTCCTCGACCGACGCGACGAGGACGACGCCGGCGGACCCCGTGCAAGCGGCTTTCGATGTCGCTTGATGGCCGAGCGCAGCTTGAGAAACATCGGCCGCTCATGAGGGTCTGCTGTTCGATCGCAGAGGTGCGCGCGGTGTCGCGCTTGCCGAGCGCCGGCGGCCGAAGCTCCGCGCCCGATCGGTGAGGTCGCGTGCCAGCGCCGAGAGCCACGCGCCACTTTTCCGAAGCTCTCCGCCGGCGAGCGCGCCTCTGCGCCGATTCGGCGATCCCATGCGCCAATTCGCCGGAGCGCTCCGCCGCTTTCGCAAGGTCTGTGGCAACAGAGCCGTCCCCTGCGCCGATCGTCGGAAGGTCCGTTTCACTTTCCCGATCCTCTGCGCCGATTTCCGGCGGTCTGCGCCACTCTCGTGATCCTTCGCGCCACTCTCGCGATCCTCTGCGCCGGTTTTCGGACCCTCTGCGCCACCGGCGCTTAGGCGATCCCGAGCGGCGCGAAGGTCCTCGCGACGTGCGCGGACCTTCCCGATTCTGAAACACGCCTTCTTGGCCTGGCGCATGCCCAGCGACCGCTGCAACACGGCTTCCCGCTGCTGACGCGAGGCTTCTGCCGGCATCCGCGATGCCACCCATCTCGGCGGGCGCCCATCACGTTCCTGCGCAGACCTTCGCGCGAGCGGCGCGGGGTCTGCACTCGGCCGCGCAGAGCTGCTCACGCCATGCGCAGCGCCTTCGCTCCGGTCCGCGCGCCTTCTCGGCCCGGCGGAGCGGCTACCTTCTGCTCTGCAGGCCCTCCTGACGGCTCTGCACGACGATCCGACTGCTCCGCAGAGCTGCCCGACTGCTCTGCAGCGCCTCTCCATCCGTTCGCAACGAGGTCTCGCGCACTTGCAGCGCTTCCGTCTCAACGCGCGCCGTCCGTCTCGAGTCTCTCGCGACTCGTCTCAACTCGCCGTCTCAACCCGTCCTCTCAAACGCTTGCGAAAGGGGAGCGGCGGTGCCCCGAGGCGCATCGGCGAGCCCCTCCTTTAATAGGCGGCGGGCAGCAGCGAGACGCCGATGCCTCGTTGCCCGAGCGCGAGGTGAAAATCCGAGAGCGAGCGCTTCCGCTTCGCTTCCGTGTCTTCCGTGTCCGGGGCGGAGGCATGCGCGTCGCCCGCCGAAGCCTTCGTCGCGAAACGAAACGCACGACTCGCCGAAGGTGAAGCCTTCGCCGCGGCCGCCGAGGTCTCGTAAACGATCGTCAAGCCGACCTTGCTGGAGGGGCGACCGTGTCGCGCATGGGGCGCGCTTCGTTTTCGAGAGGCCAGTCCTTCTTGTTCCGCGGAGAGCCTTCCGTCCGCGCGTGCGCGCCTCGTTCTCGAACCGGGACACTCCGCGCACGACGGCGGCGCCTTCACGCTCGGAGTGCCATGCTTCGTTGTCGGCGGGGAGACCTTCGCAAACCGGCGGAATCCTTTGCGCCGTCGTCACGTGGGTCTCGTTGTTCGCGGGATCACCTTCATGCGCGTCGGCGCACGCTCGCGTGGTGAAATGCCCGCATGGGCGCGCGTGCACGAAGCTTGGGCTTTGGAGCACGACGCCGTGCGTCTCCGACGTGAGCCTCGAGGGACGAAAAACGGAGGCGGAATTTCCGAGCCGAACCGCGTGGTTGCCGCGAGGCAAGCGAACGCCCTCGAGAGGCGAGCTCGTCGCGCCGTCACGGAGCCGTGCGCACCGCGACGCGCGCTTGTTCTTTTGCGCGCGAGGGTCGTCTTTGCGAGCGGCAGTGCTGCCTCCGCGAACGAAAAGGTCGCCCCGCGACGAGGGAGGTCACCCTTCGGCCAACGAAGCTTCGCCTCCCGACAAAGAGACGCTCCCCGCCGTCACGGAGACGTCGGCCTCGGTGACGCAAGGCTGCTGGCCCGCGCGCGAAGGTGCGTCGTCGCAGAGGAACGCGCCCCGGCCGGCGCGGGGAGCGGCCGCGCTGGCCAAAAGGTAACGGTGCGACGCAACTTCTCCGGCGGTCCTGCCGAAGGCTGATTCATGGTCTCGTTTGAGCATGAGGTGCTGCTGTCGCTGTTCCAGGCTTGGAAGCCACCAACCGGCGCCGTCCGCGCGACCGTTGTCGTCCCCGTGTCCGGCGCGGTACGCGCGTACCGCGACACCGAGGAGGCGCACAAACTGTCGAGCCTGACGGCGTCGGAACTGGCAGGCTGCCTAGGCATCCGCGAGCGCGTGCTCCGCTTCCCTCGAGAGAGAGACGCCGGACGGCGAGGCCAAAGCCCTACGACCCGGCCGGTGCTAGCCTTTCCGCTATGACCGCGAAGACGACGCCCGTCGACCCCGTGCAGGCCGCTTTCGATGACGCTCCTATCGGAGAGCCCGAGACGGAGGAGGAGCGGCGCCTGGTGGCGGAGGCTCGCGACGACATCGCCGCTGGTCGTGTGCGCACGCCCGAGCAAATCCGCGCCACCATCGAAGGCATGCGCAGACGACAAGAAAGCGAATGAGCGTCCAGGTCGTCTGGGCGGCGGCGGCCGAGACGGATCTCTTGGCCTTGCCCGATTGGAACCTCGCGGCGATCGTAGACGCTGCCGTTGCACGGTACGCGGCGCACGGGATTGGCTTCGTCCTTCACGTGCCGAGTCAATCCGGCGCGGACCAGTTTCGACTCTTGATCCCCCGCACGCGAACATACGTCCGCGTGCGCCGCAGCCCGACGACGCTCTACGTGGAGCGCGTGATCTACCGTCCGTAGTGACGCGGGTCCCCTGCGCGCATCGTGGCGGTGCTCGACAACGCGGGCGCAGTGCTCCGACGCTTCGTCTACGCGACGAGTGGCTACGTGCCAGACGCGAACGAGCACGACGAGTGTGGGAAGGAGCTGCCCGGCGCGCCGGCCGTGAGGAAGAGTTTCTTTGGCTTCGGGGCGTGGTCTACGACCCCGACACCGGCCGGCGCGGGGAGCGGCGGCGCTGGCTAAAAGGTAACGGTGCGACGCAACTTCTCCGGCGATCCTGCCGAAGAGTGTTGCATGGTCTCGTTTGAGCACGAGGTGCTGCTCTCGCTGTTCCAGACGCGGCCTCTCTTGGCGGCGGAGGTCTTGCGCCTCCTCGGCGTCGCGGTGCCGCCGTGCTCCGTCTTGGCGCACGGCAAGGAGCCCGAAGGAGCGCGCATCGCACTCTCGGCCCTGAAGGCTGTGGCGACGTTGGCGAGCGATTCGCAGATGCTATATTCCGACGTAATTCTGGGAGCGGTGGGCGCTGCTGCGAAGGTCGCGCTGGAGGAGCAAATGGACATCCGAAAGTACGAATTCAAGAGCGACTTCGCGAAGAAGCACCAAGCGAAGGGGCGCGAGGAAGGCCTCGCGGAGGGCGCCCGCTCGGCGCGCGTCGCGGCCCTGCTCGCGATCCTCGATGCCCGTGGCCTCGCGGTTTCTGCCGCGGAAGAAGACACGATCCGCGCCTGCACCGACGACGCTGCGCTCACGCGCTGGATCCGCAAAGCGGCCACAGCGGCGACCGTCACGGAGGTCTTCGCAGAAGGGTGACAAGGCGCGCAAGCGAGGGGCAGTACGCCAAGACCTGCGCCAACCTTTGCGTTCTGAGCTCAATCACGAGAAGCGCGGGGAAGGCGAGTCGTAGAGCACGACCGGCGGCGAGATCTCGAGGAGATCGTCCACGGGCACGGGCGCGTTCCCGTGTACGGGGCGAACGGGGTTCAGAGATGCTTCACCGACGCGTCGAGCACTTCCTCCAGGCCAAGGATGGCCGTGAGAAGTTCGGTCGGCGCGTCGCCGCCTAGGCGGATCGTCGCGACGGCGGCCTTGGCCCCGGCGAAGATCGTGTTCGACATCTCCTCGACGTTGAGCCCGTATTGCTTGATGACGCCGAGCACCGACGCCAGCACGCCGACCTTGTCCAAGTGACGAACGATGAGCTGCACCTTCGCCGGTGAGGTTCGCTCGATGTTGACGACGTGGGGCACGTGCCCCGTGGTGACGAAGGTGCGGCAGATGCGGACCGCCTCGGCGGCGATGGCGTGTTGCGCTTGCTCGGTGCTGGCCCCGATGTGATGGGTGCCCACGAATCCCGGCACCTTGCACAGCTCGTGGTCGAAGTCGGCGGTGCCGCCGGCCGGCTCGTTCTCGAAGACGTCGAGCGCGGCCTTGATGCCGCGCTCCTTCATCGCGCGCAAGAGGGCCGCCGTGTCGTGGAGACTTCCGCGGCTCGTGTTGATGAAGGTCGCGCCGGCCTTCATGCGAGCGAAGAAGGCATCGCCGAACATGCCCTTGGTCTCGCTCGTCTGCGGCATGTGCACGCTCACGACGTCAGAGCGCTCCGCGAGCTCCCACAACGACGAGACGACCGAAGCGCCTTCGCGCCTTGCTTCGTCTTCCGTGAGGCCCAACGACCATGCGAGCACGTTCATCTCGAAGCCCAAGGCGCGTCGCGCCACTTCTTTGCCGATGGCGCCGAAGCCCGCGATGCCGAGCGTGCGCCCCTTGAGCCCCGCGGCCTTGGAGTATTCCTTCTTGTTCCACTTGCCCGCGGCAAGGTCGCGCGTGCCGTCGGGGATGCGCCGGTCGACCGACAACATGAGCCCCATGGCAAGCTCGGCGACGGCGACGCTGTTTTTGCCGGGGCAGTTGGCCACGTAGATCCCGCGCTCGCTGGCCGCGGCGACGTCGATGGTGTCGACGCCGGCGCCGGCGCGCAAGATGAGCTCGAGGCGCGAGGCCCCCTCGATGGCGGCGCGGCTCACCTTCTTGCTTCGCACGACGACGATGTTCGCCTTCGCCAAGGCGAGGCCGAGCTCTTCTGCCTTCACGTCGGGGCGGTAGTCGACCTCCAAGCCCATGTCGTGGAAGTCTGCGAGGAAGAGTTCGGGAAAGGCGTCGGCGACGACGAGCTGCATGAGTCTTCTCCGTCTGTCAGAACTTGTCAGAAGCACGGGCCCGCGAACTGGCGACTAGCCGGACTCGGTCGGTAGCGCCGATCCGCGCACGATGGCCGCCGCGTACTCCGGGTCCTTCTCCGGGTCGTAGTGCGAATCGGGCTCGACGAAGATGCGCGTCAAGTCCGGGTGGGCGGCCACGAGGGTCTCTTCGAGCCTGTTGGTGCAGTCCTCGACCTCCGCCAAGGTCATGGTCGGCTCGAAGCGCACCTTCAGCGCCAAGAGCACGCTCTTGGGGCCCAAGTGCATCGAGAGAAGCTGCGTGACATCGAGCACGCCCTTCACCTTGCGTGCGAGGTCGCGGATGTCGCTTCGCATCTCTTCGCCCACGCCTTCGCCGATGAGGAGGCTGTGCGTGTCTTTCGCGAGCACGAGGCCGATGGTGCAGAGGAGCACGCCAATCACGATGGACCCGACGGCGTCGATGGCCTCGTTGCCCGTCAGCCAGGCGAGGACGATGGCCACGAGCGCGATGACGAGGCCCGCCATGGCGCCCGTGTCCTCGAGGAGCACGAGCGGGATCGTGGGATCCTTGCCGCCAAAGAGCGCACTAAAGAAGGGCTTGCCTCCGCGCGACTTGTTGAACTCCTTGAACGCGACGAGAAAGCTGCCGCCCTCGGCGGCGAGCGAAACGACCAGCACGACGACGGGCACGAGCAGCGAGTGCTTCTCGCCGGAGCTGCCCATCTGAAGCTTGTGCACCCCTTCGTAGATGGCGAAGACGCCGCCTACGAAGAAGAGCAAGAGCGAGACGATGAAGGCCCAGAAGTAGGACTCCTTCGTGCGGCCCAACGGGAAGCGAAGCGGGTCCTTGCGCGCCGAGAGCGCCATGCCCACGAGCAAGAGGCCCTGGTTGGAGGTGTCCGCCACCGAGTGGACGCCCTCGGCGAGCATCGTGATGCTCCCGGAAACCCACGCAGCGCCGAACTTTGCGATGGCGATGATGAGGTTGCCGACGAGGGCGGCCATGACGACTTTTTTCGGATCTCCACCGCCGTGAGCCATTTCGCGCCCCGAGGCTACAGGATGGCGTCAGGCGAAACGACGGGAAATCGGCGACCGTCGAGCGACCGCCGCATCGCCGCTTCTCGCCGCGTCGCGGTGCGCTTATGAGGGGATCCATGTTTTCCCTGATCGACGTGCGGGTCGACGCCTCGACGGGCCCGTGCATCGATGGGCTCAGCTTCGAGGTGGAGGCCCCGCGCGCGCTCGTCTCGGGGGCGCCCTACGAGCTCTTCCTTGCCAGCATCGGTGCGCTTCCACTTCAGCGCGGCACCCTTCGCGTGGCCGGGTGCGCTCCTCGCGAGGCGTTGGCCCGCGGCCTCGCCACGGCGGCGGCCTTCTCGGCGCCGCTGCCGCTATCCATGACGCCGCTCGAATACGTCGTGTGGAGCGCGCGGCTCGGCGGTACGCCAAAAGCTGCGGCGCAAGCGCAAGGCGAGCGCGCCCTCTTGTCGCTCGGCCTCGAAGCCGCAGCCCTCAAGGCGCCTTTGCGTCGGCAGTCGGCGATCGTTCGGCGCGCGACGGTGCTCGCGGCGGCGCTCTTGCCGGAAGGCGCCACGGTGCTCATGACCGATCCGCTCGTCGATCTCGAGCCGGAGCTCGTCGATGCCTTCGACGCGGCGGTGGCGCGCGCGCTCCAAGGCCGCTCATTCATCGCCTTCGCGGGCCGCACCCTCGCCGGCGGAGCGCTCGCGACGATGGCGTCGGAGGTCATCCTCCTGCACGAGGGCGACGTCGTGTTCCGTGGCGCGCCGGGCGCCGTCGCCGCCCGCTCGAGGCGATTTGCCGTGTCGGCGACGGGAAACGTCGACGCCTTTCGTGAGGCGCTCCAAGCACGCGGCATCGGCTGCGTCGTCTCGGAGCCAACCGTCTCGGGGCCCGCCGTCACCGAGCACGCCATCTCCCAGCACGCCATCTCCCAGCACGTCTCCCAAGACGTTGGAGCGGGCATGCCGCAGTTCACCGTCGACTTGGGGACCGCTGCGTCGTCGGACGTATTTGTCGCGGCCGGCACCGCGGGCGCCATCGTTTTCGCGATGCGTCCCATTTCCGGCGTATTTTCGTGAGAGACTGACGCCGATGGATCCGCTCACCAAAGGCACGGAAGACACGGACATCGTGCGCGCCAAGGAGGCCGGCGGCGGCCGCATGGGCGTCTACACGGCGCTCGGCGCCCTCTCGGGCGTCTTCGCGCTCCCGTTCTTGCCCGACACGCTGGCGCGGCGCGTCCGCGGCGCCTTGGCCCACGACCTGTGCACCCGCGCCGGCGTGACCCTCACAGAGGAGGCACGCGCTCTCTTGTCGGAGCCGGAGACCGATCTGCTCAAAGGTCCTCTTGGGCAGGCCGCTCGTTTTGTGGCGTCGCGGTGGCTTCGGCGCTTCACGCCGCTCGGCTTTCTGCCTCCCGTGCGCACGGCCATCACGACCTTCGCCCTCGGCCACCTGCTCGGGCGCTATCTGGCCCGTCATCGCAGCGAGCGCGCGACGCGCATGGACGTCGACGAGGCCAAGAAGGTCAAGCGGCTCATCGACCGCACCCTCGTGGACGTGCTTCGTTCGGACCTGGCCGTGCCCCGAGAGCACGTGGCCCGCGGAGAGGACCTTCGCGATGGGGTTACCCAGGTCGTCGACGGCGTCGTCATCGCCATCGCGGGCCTCCCCGACATGGCGGTTCGCCGCCTCGACGCGGCCTTCGACGCCGCCGTCAGGCGAGAGACGCCGTGACCGCGCGAGACGGTCAACCGCGCGCCGCCGTCGCCGCGGCTCGTCGCGTCGTGGTGAAGATC
Source organism: Myxococcales bacterium (assembly GCA_016703425.1). NCBI lineage: Bacteria > Pseudomonadati > Myxococcota > Myxococcia > Myxococcales > Myxococcales bacterium. The sequence continues at coordinate 476,865 of JADJCA010000008.1, read as the reverse complement.
GGCTCCAAGACCCTCGCGAGCGACAGCGAGGTCTACGGTCGCATCGCCCAGAGCTTCGAGAAGGCGCAAAAGAAGGGCCGAAGTCTGGTCTTGGTGTCCAGCGGGGCTATCGCCCTCGGCTACAAGAAGCTCGGGTATCGAGCGCGCCCCAAAGAGATGGCGCGATTGCAGGCGGCCGCCGCCGCGGGCCAGAGCTTGCTCATGCGCGCCTACGAAGAGTCGTTTGCTGCCCGCGGTCTTCGCGTGGCCCAAGTGCTCCTCACCCACGCTGATCTCGCCGACCGGACCCGCGCCAACAACGCGCGCGGCGCGCTGGGGGCCCTGCTCGAGGCCCACTGCGTGCCGGTCCTCAACGAGAATGACTCGGTCTCCGTCGAGGAGATCAAGTTTGGCGACAACGACCAGCTCGCGGCGATGGTCGCGCCGTTGGTCGACGCCGATCTCCTCGTGCTCCTCTCCGACGTCGAAGGCTTGCTCGACGCGAGCGGACGACGCGTGGCGACGGTCACCGACGCCTCCGTCGCGCAATCGCTCGTCCGCGCCGGAGGCTCCGACGTCGGGACCGGAGGCATGGCGAGCAAGATCGAGGCGGCGCGGCGCGCGACGCTCGCCGGCGCGGAGGTCGTCGTGGCCGACGCGCGAGCCCCCGGCATCCTCGATGACGTGCTCGCCGGCAAGGACGTCGGCACGCATTTTCTCGCGGCCAAAAACCGGCTCTCGGCCCGTCGTCATTGGATCGCCTTCACGCTGCGGCCCCGCGGTGACGTCATCCTCGACGTCGGCGCCGCCGTCGCCGTGCGTGAGAAGAAGAAGAGCGTCCTCTTCGTCGGCGTCCTCGGCGTGCGCGGTGATTTCGCCGAGGGCGACGCGGTCCGCCTCCTCGACGGCGCCGGCAAGGAGCTCGGCCGCGGCCTCGCGTGCGTGGGCGCCGCCGACGCCGTGCGCCGCGCGGGTCACGGAAGCGCCGACGGCGCCTCCGAGCTCGTCCACCGCGACGACCTCGTCGTTTGGGACGTTACGTCGTAGCCACCCGCTGGCGCGGCAAGCGCACGGTGAAGCGGGCCCCGCCCGTTTCCTCGTCGCGCGTGGCCTCGATGGTGCCGCCGTGCCGCACCACGATGGCGCGCGAGATGTAGAGGCCGAGGCCTGAGCCGGTGCCCGTCTTGGTGGTGATGCCTCGCTCGAAGAGCGTCTCGACGATCGCCGGGTCGATGCCTGGGCCCGTGTCTCGGAAGACAACCGCGGCGCTGTCGCCGTTTAGGTGAGTCTCGACGATGAGCCGCCCTGCGCCCATGGCTTGCGCGGCGTTCAAGAGCAGGTTCGAGAAGACCTGCGTCAGCTGCTTGCCGTGACCGTCGACGGCGCCCACGTTGCCGAAGCGAAGGTCGAGCTGGACGTGTCGGCTGTTGGGCGAGGTGGCATGGAGCATCGCCATGCTTTCGAGCTCGGCCTCGATGTCGTACGGAGCCACGGCGCTCTCTTGGTTGATCTCCAAGAACCACGCCAGCACACCACGAATCCGCTCGATGCCCACGCGCGCCTCGCGCGCCGCCTGCGACAGGTCGGTGATGGCGACGCGGGCCGGGTCATCGGCCGTCTCCGCCAGGTAGTCGAGGTTCGAGACGACCGTCGTCATGGGGTTCTTGATCTCGTGAGCGAACTCCTGCACCGACGGTGAGAGGCGGCGAACGCCGGCGTCGACGATGCCGGCGCGGAGCGCTTCCATCGCGTCGATGGTCTCGCGCATGCTGGCGTTCTGCTTCTGGAGCTCGACCATCGAGTCTTCGATCTGCTGCGTGCGCTCCTGGACTCGCAGCTCGAGCTGTTCGTTGAGCCTCGCCAAGGCGTCGTAGCGGAGCTTGAACTCGCGCTCGTTCTCCTCGAGGAGGCGGCGGTGGTCCTCCGTCACGCGTCCCATGTGCCGTCGTTGCGCGGCGGTGCCAAGCTCACGCCCGGCCCAGAGCCCGATGGCTGGCGCGAGCGCCCATAGCGAGCTGGGCCAAACGGCCAACCCTGCGAGCGACACAGCGGCGCCGGCAGCGAGGCCGTGTAGGCCGAAGGCCGGCTGGGGCTCGAAGCGCACCCGATACGAGCACGCGTCGGCGCCGTGCGCGTAACACGCGACCTCCGTGACGATGGCCGCCGGTCGATCGAACAGAAGAGGGATCGACAGCAGCACGCCCCAGCCGACGTCGCAGGAGTCGCGCCGCCGCGGGACATCCTTGCGGTAGCGCAGCGTGACGTCGACGTGGCCTGCGCTGACGGGCGTGACCTCAAAGAGGAGGTGGTGCGCGAAGAAGCTCCGCGCCCGATCGAGAAATCGGTACATCAAGGCCGGCGACATGAGCGCGCTCATGCTCATCGCCGAGAAATCTCTGCGCACCGGGACGGCCCACGTGAACGTGTCGCGGACGAAGCTCTCACCGAGGAGCGGCCGGTAGCCGTCGGCGACGGCGTGGAACGTGGCGAGCGAGACCCAGCCGCGGAGATCGGTCGCCGCCTCCAACGTGGTTCGTGTGCTCGCGGCCGCCTCGGTGAACACGCGGCGAGACGTGTCCGGGCCCAGCCGGTAGGTGCCGTAGTCGAACATGGCGGCCAGGAGGCGCCCACCAATGTCGCTTCGGTTTTCGGTCCCGTCGCCGTCCCCGCGCTCGCCGTTCGCCCTGTCACCGTTGCCCCTGTCCCCGTTCCCCCTTTCACCGTTCATGGTGGCGTTCCACGGAGCAGGTCACGCGCGCGCGCCAAGCCGCTGGCCAAGGCGACGCCCGGTGCGAGGGCCGCCTTGAGCGCCAAGAGCAGAGGGCGCGGAAAGGTCGGAGGGACCTTAGGCTCCGGCACCGGCGGGCCGCCGTAGCGACGCACGAGCGCCGCGGCGGTGAGCAACGCGCTCGACACCGCCCCCTCCATGCACGCGAGGTCGATGGAGTTCTGCGCGTAATCGCCGCAGACGAAGAGGTTCGCGATCTTGGTGGTGGCGGCGGGCCGATCGGGCCACGCGCCGATGGTGTTGATGAAGAGCTGAGAGGCGACGTTCGAGTTGAGATCGATGGCGTCGATGAGCGTGTCGGGGATCGGCAAGTACTCGCGGATCTCGCCCATCAGGGCGTCTTTGGCAGCGTCGTCGTCGACGTTCATGAGCGGGACGTAGTTGCTGGCGATGAAGCACAGGTTCGTCGTGGGCTGATTGGGCCACGCCTGCGCCGCGTCGATGAACGAGAGGCCATAGCGGCCACCGTGGAGAAATACGTGCTCGCGAGGCACGTTGGGCAACGTCGAGCGCAGCTTCACTTGCATCGCGGCCATGGGCCGCATCTCGAGATCGTTGATGTCGCCGAGCGACGGATCGAGGCGATAGACGTCGCCGTCTACGAAGGCGCGCGTCACCTCCAGCGGGGTCGCCAAGATGAACGCGTCGGCCGTGATCGAGGTGCCGTCTTCGAGCACGACACGCGTGACGAGCGAGCCGCCGTCGACCTCCACGGACTTGACGCGCTGCTCGAGGCGAACCTCGACGCCGGCGTCGGTGACGGTCTTCGCCAGCGGATCGATGAACGTCGACTGAAGATCGCCGGGGAGCACCGACAAGAAGGGTGACGCTTGCCGGAGCCAGAAGCCGCCGATGCGTTTCGCCGTCATCGCGCTCATGTCGTAGGCGGGGATCGCCGACGCCTTGAGCATGTTCTCCTGGTTCAGCTCGGCGACGCGCTCGGTCATGTACCAGGCCTGGCGCATGAGCCCGATGGTGCTCACGCGATCGAGGAGGCGCTTCTCCGAGAGGGAACGCCCCACCATGTCGAGCGTGAAGTACGCAAAGAGGACCTGCTCGTACCAGGGCAAGAGGCCATTGAAGGTGTCGTGAAGCACCGCCGAGACGCTCGCGGGGCCTCGCACCGTGATGACCTCAGGGAATTTCCCCCGATCGAGGTAGTGGTAGCGATCGAAGTCGGTGAGTGTGACGCCGAGCTCCGAGAGGAGCGCGCGGACGTTGGGGTACCAGGCGGGGAAGACGTGGTAACCGTGCTCGACGATGCGTCCGTCTTTAACGTCGGCGCCGGCCTTGCCACCGAGTCGCTTGGAAGCCTCGAGGAGGAGCACCGAGTGCCCTCGCCGCGCGATCTCGCGCGCGGAAATCATGCCCGAAAGCCCGCCCCCAACCACCACGACTCGGCTCATAGGTGACTCGTCAGCTTAGCGGCGTTTTGTTGCAGTTTGCGACGATTCGCCGCGCCCTCGCGTGGGCCGGAGGGTGGGGCTGGACGCGCCTAAAGGCGCACGTCGTGCGCGGCCGCGCGCCGCTCCCCCAACCATGCAGTAGAATCGCCTCGTGCATGTTCGCCTAGGAGTGTTGGTCCTCGCTTTGCTTGGTGCGTGCGATTCCGCGAGCGACCTCGCCGTGACGCCCATCGAGGAAGGTCCGCCGGACGCCACGCTGAGCGGCGACGCCGGGCTCGAAGCGTCGCCGCCGACGGACGCAGGAGCCGACGTCGGGCCCGCCGCTCCGACCTTGTCGCAGGCTGGTCTCTACCAAGACATCGCCGCGAAGGTTGTCGCTGCCGGCGCCGTCGAGTTTTCACCGGCGCACCCGCTCTGGTCCGACGGCTCCGTCAAGAGGCGCTGGATCGTGCTGCCTGCGGGGGCCGTCATCGACACCTCGAACATGGACCATTGGCAGTTTCCCGTCGGCACGAAGTTCTTTAAGGAGTTCGCCTTCGCCGGAAAGCGCGTCGAGACCCGCATCATCGAACGGCTCGCGACGACCGGTCAGATCGGCACCGACTACCGCTTCGGCGCCTTCGTCTGGCGGAGCGACGAGAGCGACGCGGACTTCCGGCCCGACGGGCTTCCCGACGCCCTGGCCGACGCTGGCGGCATCCGCCACGACGTGCCCTCGCAGGCGCAGTGCAACGCGTGCCACGGCAGCGAGCCGGGCTTCATCCTCGGCTTCTCGGCGGTGCAGCTCTCGAAGGGCGGCGCAGCGCCGACCTTTAAGTCGCTCGCTGCGGCGGGAACCTTCTCCGTTCTACCCGACGCCGGGGCTGACGCAGCCGCCGACGCCGGCGACGCGGGCATCGACTTCCCCGTACCTGGCAACGCCGTCACGGCCGCGGCGCTCGGTGCCCTTCATGCGAACTGCGGCCATTGCCATCAGCCTGCGGGTTTTGCCTTCGACGAGACCAAGATGGTCTTGCGCTTGACGGTCGCCGACTCGCGCGCCGCGACGCCGGGGCCCGTCACCTCGATGGTCAACGTCGGTCTCGACAAGTGGCTTCACCCGACCCTCAAGACGCGCGTCGTGCCGAAAAATCCCGCCGCGAGCGCCGTCTTTCACCGCATGACCCAACGCGGGACGGTGGAGCAGATGCCGCCGCTCGCGACGAGGCTCACCGACGACGCGGGCGCCGCGGCCGTCTCCGCGTGGATCATGAGTCTGTAACGACGCGCGTCGACGGCGCGCGCCTCGCGCGCTTTACCAGGCGTAGGCCTCGGGCGCGGCCCCGCCGGGCCCGGGGAAGAGAGCGTCGAGCTCCTTCATGGTCTCGTCTGAGAGCTTGACCTCGAGCGCCTTCATGGCGCCTTCGAGGTGCGCCATCGTTCGCGGGCCCACGATGGGCGAGGTGACGGCGGGGTTTTTCAGCACCCAGGCCAAGGCCACGTCGGCCGGCGAATGGCCGAGCTTCTCGGCGAGCGCGTCGAACTTCTCGAGCGCCACCTTGTGCTTCGTGAGCGTGCGCTGTTGCAGATCGCCGGTGCGCCGCCCTTCGGCGAGCTTCTTCGCGCCGCCGAGCACGCCGCCCTTGAGCGGACTCCACGGAATGAGCGCGAGCCCGTAGGCGAGGCACGCAGGAATGACCTCGAGCTCGATGGTTCGATCGATGAGGTTGTAGAGGCTCTGCTCCGAGACGAGCCCCAAGAAGTGACGCGCCTTCGCGGCTTCTTGCGCTTGCGCGAGGTGCCATCCGGCGAAGTTGGACGAGCCGACGTAGACGATCTTGCCTTGCGTGACCAAGGTCTCCATCGCCTGCCAGATCTCCTCCCACGGCGCGTCTCGGTCGACGTGGTGCATCTGGTAAAGATCGATGCGGTCGGTCTTGAGCCGCTTGAGCGACGCCTCGCACGCGCGAACGATGTGAAGCGCCGAGAGCCGCGACTCGTTGGGCCAATCGCCCATGGTGCCGAAGACCTTCGTCGCCAAGACGACCTTGTCGCGACGAGCGCCGCCTTGGTCGAACCAGCGGCCGACGATCTGCTCGGTGACGCCTTCGCCCTTCTTCCATCCGTAGACGTTGGCGGTGTCGAAGAAGTTGAGCCCGAACTCGAGGGCCCGATCCATGATGGCGAAGCTGTCGGGCTCCGTCGTGTGGGGACCGAAGTTCATGGTGCCGAGGCAAAGGCGGCTGACTTTGAGGCCCGTGCGGCCGAGGCGTGTGTACATGGAGAGGTCCCTCAGGTGATCCGTGTGAATGCGAGGCGCGAGGCGTCGGTCACCACACTTCGCAGCGCTTGCCTTCGCCGCGGGCCATCGGTGCGCCGTCTTTGCACGCGAACGCCTTGCTGAACTCGGGCATGTTCGAGACGACGCCGTTGACGCGCCACTTGGGCGGCGAGTGGTAGTCGTCGGTGGCGCGGCGCTTCGCGGCCTCGGGGCGGACGTTGCCGCACCAGCCCTGCGCGTAGCCGAGGAAGAACTGCTGATCGGCGCTCATGCCGCTCGCCTGAGCCGAAGGCGCGCTCTCGCCGCCGGAGCTCTTCCACGCGAGGTACGCGAGCTTCATGCCGCCCAAGTCGGCGATGTTTTCGCCCATCGTGAGCTTGCCGTCGACCTTGAGGTCGTCGATGGCCACGTAGTCCGAGTACTGCTTGTCGACGCACTCGGCGCGGCGCTTGAACTCGCTGCTCGAGGCCGGCGTCCACCAATCGGTGACGTTGCCGGCGCCATCGAACTTGCGACCCTCGTCGTCGAAGCCGTGGGTGAGCTCGTGGCCCATGACCATGCCGATGGCGCCGAAGTTGACCGCCGGCGGAAACGCGCTCGAATAAAACGGCGGCTGAAGGATGCCCGCGGGGAAGACCATCTCGTTCATCGACGAGTCGTAGTAGGCGTTGACCTCGGGCGGCGTCATGAGCCACTCGTTGCGGTCGAGCGGCTTGCCGATCTTGGCGAGGCGCCGCTTCATCTCGAAGGTGTTGGCGCGGGACATGTTCTCGTAGTGCTCGCCGCGCGCGATGGTGAGGCCGTCGTATTTGCGCCACGTGTCGGGAAAGCCGATTTTGTTGGCGATCTTGTGGAGCTTCTCCTTGGCCCGCGTCTTCGTCGTCGCGTCCATCCACGAGAGCTTGTCGAGGTTTCCGTCCATCATCTTCTCGATGAGGCCGATCATGCGGAGCGCGTCGGCCTTGCCGGCGTCGCCGAGGGTTCGCTTCACGAAGGGGCGCGCGAGGGCTTCGCCCATGGCGACGTCGGCGGCGCGAACGCAGCGCTTCCAGCGGGGCTGAAGCTTCGCCGTCCCCGTGAGCACCTGCGAGAGGACCATGTCTTCGTCGACGAACTTGGCCGGGAGGCGCTTGGCCGACGAGTGGAGCACCTGCCACTTGAGGTACGTGCGCAGCGCGCCGCCGCTACCGGCCGCGCCTGCGCCCGCCGCGTCCGTCGCGACGCGGGCCACGGCCTTCGCGAAGTCAGGTTGCGCGAGGTTGAGCTTCTTGGCGACGGCGGCGTCGATGCCGAGCTCGGCGAAGTAGGTCTTCCAGGGGAACGCGCCGGCTTGTTTGCCGAGGCCCGCGAGATCGGTCGGGTGGTAGACGTTCTCGGGGCTCCGAAGCATGACGCGCTTCATGGAGGCTTCCGCGAGCCGCTTCTCGAAGGCGACCACAGTCTTGGCGCTCTTTTTCGCCGTCGCCTCCTTCTCGCCGCCGAGCACGAACATGCGCGCGACGTGGTCCTCGTATTTGACGACGAGCTCCTTGCGCTTCGCATCGAGGTAATAGTCGCGATCGGGAAGGCCCAGGCCGCCTTGCCAGACGCCCGCGATGAACTGCGTCGAGTCCTTCAGGTCTTGTTCGGCCTCGAGCGTGAAGAGCGCCGAGATGCCGTTCTGGTGGAGCCAGGCGAGCGCCTTGGCGAGCGAGTCGGCGTTCTTGACGCCATCGATCTTGGCGAAGGCCGGCGCCAGGGGCTCGATGCCGCGCTTCTCGACGGCGGCTTCATCCATGCAGCCGGCGTAGAGATCGCCGAGCTCTTTCGCGTACGCGTCGGTGGAGGGCGCCAAGCTCGCGAAGCCTTCGAGGACGTCGCGGAGGACGATCTGATTCTGCTCCGTGATGACGCTGAAGCTTCGCATCCAGGTCGCTTGGTCGTCGGGGATCGGCGTCTTCTTCATCCAGCCGCCGCAGGCGAACGCGTAGAAGTCGTTGCACGGCTCAACGCTTCGATCGAGCGCCGCGTCGTCCACAGCGGGCGGCTTCGCCTTGGCGGCGCCGGCGTCCGCGCTCGACGTGAGCGGATTGACGGGACCCGGCAGCGCCGTCGTGGGACCGGGAACGGCCGGCGGCGGGGGCTCGCCGGCGCAGGCCGCGGCGAGGAGGGGAGCGAGCGAGAGCGTCGACGTGAGGATCAGCGAAAGGGCGCGCATGGCCGAAGGAGTACCGCGGAAGGCGCCCGTTTGCGACAGCGGTGACGAGGATTCGAACTCAAGGATGTGCCCGTCGACGGGGCAACGGCTACTTCCGCCTTGCGCGCGACTTTGACGACCAGACTCGCAAGGGGCAATGTTTGGAGGGCAAGGTTTGCGCGGTGACCCTTCACCGTGCCGCGAACGCACGAGCAAGGGCGAAACAGGTGACCGCGCCCACGACAGGCCCGGCTCCAGCACCGACACATGGGACAGGGAACGGACCCGCTAGCCCCGCGGCGATTGAGCCGGCCATGGCGCCGGCCAACACGCGGCCTATGGGAGATGCGTGACGTTGGCGCTGCGCGACAGCGACGAGGCTGCCCCACGGAAGAAGGAGGGCGCACCCTGCGAGAGCTGCCATCAGCGCGCCGTCCTCGCGGGCCAACGTCAAGATGCCCTCAACGGTTGGCACGAGCGGCAGGTTGTCGGGGCGCCACGCGAAGAGGACGTCGCCCACCCCGAGTGCGAGTCATGGGGCAGCGCGCCGGGCCCGCCCAAGAGGCGCTGAACGCGGCTCGGCATCCACGAACAGCCCGATGGCTGTGAACGCTCCAAGCGAGGCGAGCGCTTGCCCACCGTCGGGCTGAAGCACATGCAGCGCCTGCAGAGCGAAGGCCAGCGCGAGTCCGCGGCCCCGTTGGCCTTGCGAGGTCGCATGGGCGCTCGCCGCGAAGACCCACGGCGAGAACGCGGCCGATGCGTGGAGCGACAGCGAACCGATGGGCAGCCAGCGATGGACCCCGGCGCTGCCAGGGCTCACGAGCGTCGTGGCCATGAGCAAGAGCGCGAGGAGACCGAGCGGCACCGCGAGCGAGCGCACGCGAGGGCCGCCGAGTCGTTTGACACCGCCGGCCAAGAGAAGTCCCGCCGCGAGCCCGGCCACGTTGGTGAAGAAGGGCGCTGCGGGCAAACCCGCTCGCCGAGCGATCGTCGCGCCCATCGCCGAAGCGAACGCGATTGCCAAGAAGGGCGCGACCATCGCGCGATCTTCTCACGGCCCGTCTAGCGGCGACCACCATGGCCCAAACTTGAGGTGCCAAGTTGGAGCCTCAAGTTGGCAGAGTCGGCTTCATGTTCCAACTCACGGAAGCCGAGGCGAAACGGTCAAGGTCGTCCACCCGCTGGCTCAGGTGGGGACGCACGCTCCCGCCTTGACCGCCGACGCTGCTCTCGCTGGAGCCGGCGCGAGCGAAATCGCACTCCCCTCAGTTCGATGCGCGGTCGGCTCGCTTGCTGAGGGCGTGGCGTGAGACGCCATCGCTACCGAGGGCCGGGGCAGAAGGCTCAGGTCTACTTGAACGGCCAATCGCTGACGGTGTCGGGCTCGAACCAGACGGCGGAGACCGGCACGACGGGCTTTCAGGTTGGGACGAACTCGCAAGGCGTACCCGAGCCTTGGGGCGGACTCATCGCCGAGATCATCGTCACCGACAACGCCATTTCGGACGACGACCGTGAGCGCGTCGAGCAGTACCAGCGCGAGTTCTTTGGGGTCTGAGCGTCTGTCTAACGTGTACGGAGCGGAGCCCATGAATCGAGCGATGTCGTCGTGTCTTATGCAAGACTGGATCACGGTCGGTGGGTCCGGTGCGAGCGGCGTGCTCGTCGTGACGCAGCCATCGGCCACGTGGGTCGACCTCGCCGCGGCCCGCGACGCGGTCTTCTACCTGGAGGTGTCGGCAAAGGACTCTCCGGATTCGGCCACGCTCGAATACGAGACCTCGCCAACGCGTGACGCCTCGCAGTTCCGGTCGATGGCCTCACGGGTGATGACGCCAGCGCTGACGCCGTACGTGCAGCGCGTGACGGTCTACGACAACCCGCCGGTGCCGCTCGCGCGCTGGGCGCGGTGGCGGATCACCTATCCCGCGGCTGCTCTTTGGAGCGTCACGTTCCGAATCAACGTCATGGCCTACGGCCGGTAGGGGAGCACCCCGTGCGAACGATGCTTCTTCAGGATTGGATCAGCGTCTCGTCGACGGTCGCGTGGCCGGTCGGCAGCGCGCTCTTCACGCTCATCCAGAGCGAGCCTCATTGGGCCGTGACCGACGAGCTCCAGGACCTCGCGTTCCTGGTTGAGGTGGCCTACGCGACTGGCTCCGCCCCAACGCTCGCGTTTCAAACGGCGCCGGCGCCGGAGCACGGTCTGTTCTTGCCGATGCAGACGCCGCTCGCGCTTCCTGGCCTGGCCGGCTCGAGCACAATCGTGCGTGCGTTCGCGACCGCCACGACGGGGCCACCTGCAGGGAGGTACGTACGCTGGGCCGTGACCGACACGGCCACGTGGGAGGCGTGTTTTCGAATCACGATGGTCGGTTTCTGAACTGGCCGGGCATCGACGGCCAGTGGTGAGAAGTGAGAAGGACGGCGACCTCGCTCATCGAGGTCCAAGGAAAGTCGAAAGAGACGCGCCTGGGGCGCAGAAGGAGCAAAGGATCATGTACGGATTTCTGTTGCAGGATTGGATCACCATTCGCGGCTCGAACAGCCTGCTCGTGTCGGTCACCCAGAGCGAGTCGAACTGGGCGAGCCTTCAGCCGTACCAAGACATCGTCTTTTGGCTCGAGGTTCGGGAGATCACGGTGACCGCAGCCACCAACATCACCGTCTTCTACGAGACCGCGCCGCTCAAGGACGACTCGCTCTTCATCTCGATGACGACCAACCCCGCGATTACGGTAGCGTCCACGACGCCGACCATCACCAAGGTGCTGCTCCAGCAGAACCCGGCCGTGCCCTTGGCGCGTTGGGTGCGCTGGCGACTCGCCGCGTCAGCCGCGCAGTCGGCGGCGTGGGACATGACCTTTCGCATCTCCTGCGCGGCGAATGCGGTTGGGGTGATGGGGTAGGCGCGCGCGCGGCTCGTTGCGGCCCCGCGGTCACTACCTGGCTCGTGGGGGCCCGGGCTCCCTTGCATCATGGTAGGTGCGACGCTCGCAGCGAGACGCCATGAAGAACCACGGAACCATTGCTAAGCGCATTGTGTTTGCCCTGATCGGGACCGTCGTCCTGACGGCCGCTTACCTTGCGCTGTTCCACAGTGACCGAACGTTCAAACGCTCGTCGGAACCGCATCCCGTGATCATCGATGGTGAGAGGCATCCTCCGGTTCCCCCGTACCCGCTTCCTCTGAACGGCGATCGGTAGTCAATAGAAGGAGCTCCAAATGCCCGGCGAGTATGTCTCCTCGAACGACGCTGCGATTGCCGCGATGCAGGCCATGCTGGTGGCGGGTGACCCGGGGAACGGCGAGTGGGTCTCTGTCATCGTGTTTCTCGGGGGCGGGCATGGGTACACATTCACCAAGCTCGAGTTTCATCCCTTCACGAAGACCGTGGCTGGAGGCATTGGGGCAAACATCGCCGGGCCACTGGCGGCCGCTGCAGCTTGGGTTGCCCGCTTTGGCGGCCGCGTGGTCGGCCTCGCGCACAGTCATCCATATGGGGAGTTCGGCCTCAGCCAGGATGACGTGAAAACCGCGCGCGGCGAGAGCTCAAGCGGGCCGTTTAGCATGTGGGCACTCCACTTTCCCAGCCTGCGAGCGTTCGAGGCGCGATGGGGGTCGCCCCGCGACTATCGCGGCGAACGGAGCTGGGGCGCTGTGGCCGGGTATCACCCAACGAAGGGCAACCCGAGTTCAGGCAAGGCGATAAAGGGTCCGAAGTTGGACTACACGGATCGTCCGGCGTCCGGCGGCGCCAAGGGCAAGTCCGGCCCACCCGAAACGAGCAAGGGCTCGAACTCGGCCGGGACTACGCCAACGACAAGAGGCGACGACTACCGTGAAGGCACGCAGTCTCGGCCAGCCAAGCCGACGAACCCGGCGCCGCAGGCGCCGCCGGGAGCGGGACGAGGGCGGCGATGGTTCTGACGGCGATGATGAGGGTGACGACGACGACAGCGACGACAGCGATGACGAGGACGACGACGACGACACATCGGATGAGGGCGACGGCGAAGAAGACACGACGATAGGCTCCGGTGGAACGAGCGCAGGCCGAACCGTCGACGACGACGGAGGCAGCGGCGGCAACGACTATGAGGCTCGTTGCTTCCACCCGAACTACCTGACGATGGACGCGCGGATGATGCTCGCGATGGCGGACCTCGCATGGCGGCGCGGGCAAGGCCCACGTCCACCGTCCGGCGGACCGACGGACATCTGGCAACCGTTCAAGCGAAAGACGAGCAGCGCAGCGCCCGAAGTGGCGCGCTCGCGCGGGCGCATGCTCGAGAAGTCAGCGTTCATGGATGCTGCGCTGCTCGGAGCGCTCGGGAAACAAGGGAGTCACGGCCCGAGCGACGGAAGCGATCAGATCCCGCTGACGCGCACGGTCGGAGACGAAGCGGAAGCCGAGGCCGCCGCGAACCGCGACGACGTGCGGCGGATGCTCTGGAAGAAACACGTCGAGCCGAGAATCTTGTCGGCGTCGCAGCGGACGAAGAGGACAGGATGAAGCCAAACGAACGGTGGGTGATGACCGAGTGTTCCGATGGTCGTTGACATCGGCTCGCACGAACTCGTGCGACGTGCCCGGGCCCTCGGCCCTGGACCGTCCTACTGGCCGAGCATCTACACGGCCCTCTTCCGCCTGCTGCTGGAGCGCGCCATCGCGCTGGCCGCCCGAGAGGCGGGAATCACCGTGACCGAGGTCGAGATTCGGGAGGAACTAGCGTCCCGGGCTCGCAAGTTGCTCGCAACATCGGATGACCTGCTGCAAATGGCGCGAGTGGCTGGGCTAACCGCGGACGACATGACCGAATACGTGCGCGCGGACCTGCTCTTGCGCAAGTTGACGCCTTCGGAAGCACCTTCCGCTGCGCACCTGGCGCGTGCCGGCGCACTGGCTGCGGCCGAGTCGTTCTTGACACTCCGAATAGGCATCTATCGTGGATGGACCGACCGCTCGAAAGGGCTCATCGCGGCGCGGCGCGTCCTTCGCGCGCGCAGTCCGGGCACGCCATGCGAAGCGACAACGCGCGCCGGACACGACTGCGTGTTGGTGGGACCGCTTCCGACTACGGCGGTGCATCCCGCTTTGTTGTCCGTGAGTCCGGCGAAGCCCGGCGAGCTCCGCCTGGTTGAGCTTCCCTGGATTGGAGTGGCCCTCGTGGAATTGTTACATCGCGACCCGCCTGCCGGGGAAGCTTGGCGTGAGCACGTCCACCAGTTGGCTATTCGACTCCGCCTGGACGAAGCGGAAGCTGCCTACGAGCGACAGGTCAGGCGCGCGTACCCGCCGTGGGTGAACATCCACGCGTTCGGTCGCGCGGAGCAGGAGGCTACGAAATGACCGTGAGTGAGTACGACACGCTTGGGTGGTTTGATCCGTTGCCTGACGTCGCCCGACTGGTTTCGGATCAATTTCAACTCCTGTATCAGACGTTGCTGTCGGACAAGGATGACGACGTGGCCCAATGGGCCCCGGCAGTCGCGTCGGAGTGGAGCAAGGCGGAGCGAGAACTCAACCGGCTGCTGCTCCCGGGGCCCAACCGCTACGGCTCGTTGAGTCGCAGGCAAGCCGCAGCATTCTGGGATCTTGCCATGGGCCTCCGGCGGTGGCGCGAGAAGATCGAATTGGGTCGTCGCAGGCGAGGGTTTGGTATCGGCGCCGCGCACCCGGCTGGGCCACCCCAACTGGTAGCGCCGTTGCCGGGGCAAGGGAGCCGTTGGGGCGTTCCAGGCCCCGGCGCGGGTCCGGCGACTTCGCCGAGTGGTCCGCCCTCGACGCCCGGCCCGGGGAGCGGCGGTTCGACGACGCCCGGTCCGGGAGGCGGCGGCGGTCCGACAACCGGAGGCACCGGACCGCAACAGCCCCACGATGCCAACGATCTGCGCGAGGCGCCCGACCCGCGGCCGACGCCTGCGCCCTCCCCGGATGACAGGGGCCCGGGGCCCGGCCCGCCGGCCCAACCGAGACCCGAGCCGCCGCCGGACGGGAAAAAGAAAGAAGAGAAGGCGGACGACGAAAAGAAGGACGAGGACAAGAAGAAGGACGAGGACAAGAAAGACGAGGACAAGAAAGACGAGGACAAGAAAGACGAGAAGAAGGACGAAGACGGAAAGAAGGACGAAGACGGAAAGAAGGACGAAGACGGAAAGAAGGACAAGGACCAGAAGAAGCCGCCGGAGAAGAAGGCGCCGGAGGCACCCAAGCCGCCGCCCCCACCTCCGGGCCCTCCGTCGCCAAACGTCGCGATGCCCGACCCAACGGGCGACGCCGACGGAGGCGGCGACGGTCGCCCCGGTCAGTTCCACCCGAACTACCTGACGATGGACGCGCGGATGATGCTCGCGATGGCCGATCTCGCTTGGCGGCGCGGGCAAGGCCCACGTCCACCGTCCGGTGGCCCGACGGACATCTGGCAACCCTTCAAAGGAAAGACGAGCAGCACAGCGCCCGAAGTGGCGCGCTCGCGCGGCCGCATGCTCGAGAAGTCAGCGTTCATGGATGCCGCGCTGCTTGGTGCGCTCGGAAAACAAGGGAGCCACGGCCCATCCGACACGGGCGATCAGATCCCGCTGACGCGTACGGTTGGCGACGAAGCCGAAGCCGAGGCCGCCGCCAATCGCGACGACGTGCGGCGGATGTACTGGAAGCAGCACGTCGAGCCGAGAATCTTGTCGGCGTCGCAGCGGACGAGGAGGACAGGATGAAGCCAAACGAACGGTGGGTGCTGACCGAGTGTTCCGAATGGTCGTTGACCATGCGGCTTCCGTTGTTGACTGAAGGCGAGACGGCGGTCGCGGTTGGCGAGGAGGATAGCGTTCGCGAGCGCGGTGAGCTTCGCGAGGTCGGGGCTCCCGACAGCGATGCGGCCGTGCCGAGTGTCGATGCGCGTCGAAAGCGATGAGTCTCCGTGGGGCTTGGTGCTGCCGAGGCTTCTCGCTGCCGAGGAGTAGGTGCCTTGGCTAGCGCCGATGAAGAACAGGGGGAACTCCCTCGCGACGCTAGGCCGGAGCGCGCCGACGAACGTGGTGAAGGCGGCCCGCGGGGATCCCCGGCGGAGCCAACGGGCGCAGCGCACGCGAACGGCGCGTGGCGGCGCTGGCGCTGGTGGTTGCTTGGCCTCGTCGCACTCTTCGCTGTCCTTGCGATCGCGCTTGTCTCTGCGCGTCGGCGCCCGCCGGCACCCCCGCCGGTGCGCGACCCGGCCGAGATCGTCTGGCAGTACACCTGGAACATGAAGAACACCGACGGCCCGTGGTTCAACGAGCCAACACCCCCGGCGCCAAACTTCAAGCCTCCGCGCTCGAGCGCATCGCCGAACGGCTACGTCGTCCCGGCGACGCTCGACGAAGCGGCGGCGCTGTTCCGCGCGTCGACCAGTGATGAGTTCCGGGCGTACTTTCGAACGACCCAGTGGGCCGACAGGCAGTGGATGTTCACAGCCGCCGGCAACATTGACCGCCACATGTCGCTCGTCGCCGGACGCGCGCATGTGTACGCGTTCGAAGGGCATCCCTTCGCCGATTGGGCTGGCCTGTTCTGGCTCTTCGACGGGTCGGCGCTGCGCCGTTGGTTTGAGGAGCACGGAATAACGGAGCGCACGACCATGGTGCGGGTGCTGACCCTCAGGGTCTTGGCGGACATGAACGGCAGTGCGTTCGACTTGCGCTGGGCCAGCGCGACTGCCGCTGGGAACGACTGGTGGCCCGACATAGCCCTGCGGGTCGCGCCGCACCGTTTCCGGGCGAGGAGAGCTGCCCAGTGAGGAGAGCCAGTGCGACGCGCGCGCCGAAGGATGCCTTCGACGGATGGCTGCGACGCGCTTTGGTTGGCGTGCTTGGTGCCCTCGTCGCCGGATGTCACAGCCCGCAGCAGTTCACCGCTCCGTCCATCGCGACAGTCGACAACGCCGCGCGTCGGCGCGAGTGCGCGGCGCCCACGACGACGCCGCAACCTCGCGAAGCGGGCGCCGTACGCGCAAGCCGGACCATCGTCCTCCGCGACGCGGGGGATGGGAGCGTTTGGACGGTTTCGCCGTCCGCTCCCGAATGTCGAGAGCTCCTCCCCGCCGGAGCGTCCCGGTCGATGGTGCGTGCGGGGCAGCGCGTGTGGATCGTGCCAGATGCATCCGCTCGCGATGCGTCGCGTCTGCTCGAGTTTGACGGACGCGTGCTGCGGCCTGGGCCCGCGCTTCCGACCGTGGACGTCGAGGCCGTGCTGCCACTGGCGAGCGGCATGGGCTGGCGCACGCGGACGACGCTCTTGATGCAAGCCGGCCCGGCCGATGTGAAGAGGTTCAACTTGCCTGGTAGCAAGCGCGCGCCGCCGCGATGGGCTGGCACGAGCGCGCAGCAGTCGGTCTACCTGGGCTTCGACGACGGCGAATGGGGAGGCGGCGCCTGGCGATTCGACGGCAGCGGCGACTGGCGCGGTATCGCTGACGTTGGCGAACACCTTGAGGACGTCGTCGCCGACCCGGGAAACCCAACGTGTGTTGTCGCGGCGCTGCGACGGTTCGTCGAAGTGCCTGGCTTTGGCGTTCAAGCATCGACGGTACGCGTCGTTCGCGTGTGCAACGACCAGCGGCCAGCGGAGTCCCTCGGCATGTTCAACAACGCAGAGGGTCTCTCGCTAGGCACGGCTGGCGGGCGCGTCTTCCCCCCCCCCCCCCCCGCCCCCCCCCCCCCCCCCCCCGCCCCCGGACCCCCCCCCCCCCCCCCGCACCCCCCCCCCCCCCCCCCCAAAAAACCCCCCCCCCCCCCCCCCCCCCCGGCCCCCCCCCCCCCCCCCCCCCCCCCCCGCGCCCCCCCCCCCCCCCCCCCCCCCCCCCCCCCCCCCCCCCCCCCCCCCCCCCCCCCCCCCCCCCGCGAAAAAAACCACCCCCCCGGGCGGAAACACCCCCCCCCCCCCCCCCCCCCCCCCCCCCGGCCCCCGGGACCCCCCCCCCCCCCCCCGCCCCCCCCCCCCCCCCCCCCCCCCCCCCCCCCCCCCCCCCGCCCCCCCCCCCCCCCGAACGCCCCCCCGGCCCCCCCCCGCCCCCCCCCCCCCCCCCCCCCCCCCCCCCCACCCACCCCCCCCCCCCCCCCCCCCCCCCCCCGCCGAAAACCCACACAACCAGGGGCCCCCCCGCCCCCCCCCCCCCAGGGGGGCCCCCCCCCCCCCCCCCCCCCCCCCCCCCCCCCCCCCCAAAAAAAACCCCCCCGGAAAAAGGGGGCGGGACCCCGCGGCGCCAAAGGGGGGGCCCCCCCCGCCCCCCCCCCCCCCCCCCCCCACCCCCGCGCCCCCGCGCCCCCCCGGGCCCCCCCGGCCCCCCCCCCCCCGGCGCCCCCCCCCCCCCCCCCCCCCCCCCGCCCCCCCCCCCCCCCCCCCGCCCCCCCCCCGCCCCCCCCCCCCCCCCCCCCCCCCCCCCCCCCCCCCGGCCCCCGCGGCGGACCCCCCCGCCGCCCCCCCCCCCCCCCCCCACCCCCCCCCCCCCCCCGCCCCCCCCCCCCCCCCCCCCCCCCGCCCCCCCCCCCCCCCCCCCCCCCCCCCCCCCCCCCCCCCCCCGAAGCCCCCCCCCCCCCCCCCCCCCCCCCCCCCCCCCGCCGCCCCCCCCCCCCCCCCCCCCCCCCCCCCCCCCCCCCCCCCCCCCCCCCCCCCCCCCCCCCCCCCCCCCCCCCCCCCCCCCGTCCCCCCCCCCCCTCCCCCCCCCCCCCCCGGCCCCCCCGCCCCCCCCCCGGCGCGGGGCCGGGGGCCCGGGGGGGGGGGGCGCCCCCCCCCCCCCCCCCCCCCCCGCCCCCCCCCGGCCCCGCCCCCGGCCCCCCCCCCCCCCCCCCCCCCCCCCCCCCCGCCCGGGCGAAGGCGGCCCCCCCCCCCCCCCCCCCCCCCCCCCCCCCCCCGCCGCCCCCCCCCCCCGCCCCCGGGGCGGGGGGCCGCGACCCCCCCCCCGGCCCCCCCCCCCCCCCCGCACGCCCCCCCCCCGGCCCCCCCCCACCCCCCCGACCCCCCGCCCCCCCCGGGCCGCCCCGCCCCCGGGTGCCCCCCCCCCCCCCGCGCCGCACCCCCCCCCCCCCCCCCCCCCCCCCCCCCCCCCCCCCCGGCCCCCCCCCCCCCCCCCCCCCCCGCCCCCCCCCCCCCCCCCCCCCCCCCCCCCCCCCCCCCGCCCCCCCCGAACCCCCCCCCCCCCCCCCCCCCCCCCCCCCCCCGCCCCCCCCCCCCCCCCCCCCCCCCCCCGCGGGGCCGCAGCCCCCCCCCCCGCCCCCCCCCCCCCCGCCCCACCAACCAACAGCCCCCCCCCCCACCTCGTTGTGCGCGGCATTGATTGCCAGGAGTTGACACCAAGCGGCCCGCGCGGCGTGCGTTGCTCGCACGCTCAAATTTGCGGAATGCCGGTAACGCGAGTCGGTGATGAGGAGCTCTCGCAGTCGTCGGTCATCGGGTTGTCAGACGTTCAATAGTGACTGAAGGGAGGGGAGCAAGGATGAGCGAGCGTAAGTTGCTTGGGACGACCGCCAAGCGCGTTGTGCTTGCGCTCATAGGGGTCGTCGTCCTCACGGCCGCTTACCTTGCGTTGTTCCACAGTGACCGAGCGCTCAAGCGCTCGTCGGGACCCCATCCGGTGATCATTGACGGCGAGTGGCGTCCTCCCGTGCCGCCTTACCCGCGTCCCCTGAACGGCGATCAATAGAAGGAGCGCGCAGCCGCAGCGCGCGCGCCTACAGCGCCTTGACCGCCTCCGAAATGTTCGCCTTGATTGCCGCCCAATGCTCGGCGGTCATGCCAGCGGGGAGCGGCGCGCGGTCGGCGTCCCCGAAGTAGGCGAGGCTTCTTATGACATGCCCCACGTCGACCGACGCGAACTTCGTTTGATACAGCGTCATCGCGTATCCGAGCGAACCACGCGCGGCGCCCGCCTCGAGAAGCCCCGTTAGATCCCAGAAGTCCTTGGCGGCTCCGCGACCGGCGATGGCCGATAGCTTCATGCATACCAAGTCGTCGGGCGACGCAACCGCAACGGGAAGGCCCCCGCGTGGCTCCGCAGGCGCGAGCAGCGGATACCGGTAGCTGAGCACGCTGATCGGTACGCCTTCCACCTCGAGATGGACCGTACCTACGGCGCGCCCCGTCACTTGATAGTCCTTGAGCTTCCTCGCAAGTCGCTCGACGAACTGCTCCGAGTCGAAGGCGTGCGGCACGAACAAGTCGATATCGAGCGACAGCCGATGTCGCAGGGTGCTGGCGACGGCGACGCCCCCGGCGAGGTACGTCCCCTCGTCGAGCAGCGGAGCAAGTCGACTCATCACGCTTCGCTGATGTTCGGGTACCTCGACCCGCGTCGGCGTCATTGCGGGCCCGCCCAGTTTGGGCGACCGCCGCCTTCTGCCACTGGAACGTCGACGTCGTAGATGAGCGCCCAATAGGCGAGATCACGGGGCGCGAGTCGAGAAGGTCCACGCTCGCGCACGAACGCGCGGACGACCTCGACCGGATAGCGGGCGCGCAGCCACTTCATGGCATCCCACGTGCCACGCGACATGACGCGCTCGAGGATGAACTCGGCATCGCGGTCAACGTCGATTCGGTCAACGTCGACATCCCAGAGGAGCCGACGGACCGACTCGGGTAGCGCTTCGTGCACGTGGGCAGTTTAGCAGGACGCGCATGGCCCTGCGCGCGTGCGCACGCGGCGGAACCGACGTGCACGGCCCCGTTTCGATAAAATCCGTCTCATTGTCGACCGACGGCGTCTCATCGTTGGGCGGAGAGCCTTCCTGCACGGCCATCGGACCTTCCGCGGCGGCCGGAGACGCTTCGGTTTTCAGCGGCGAACCTTCGGCCGCGGGCCTCCAAGGCTCCGCGCCCGGAAGCCAAGGATCCGCCACGCGTTTTGAGCCTTCCTTCTTGTCTCCGATGGTTCCCTTGTCGGCGGATGAGCCTCCCGCTTCGTGAGACGGAGCTTCATCGCTGACGTGAGACCCTTCCTTGGCGGCGATGGAGGCTTCATCGCCGGGCTCGTAGGCGATCCTCGTGACTTAGGAAGCATGGGCATCCGTCAACGAAGCTTCCGATGCGGAGCGCGAAGCTTCCGTCGCCGAGCGCGAGGCTTCACCCGCCGTGCGCGTAGGTGCTTGCTCCAAAAACGAAGCGCTCAGACCGAACACGGGAGCAACCTGGTCGAGCACGGAAGCGTTCGTGCTCACCACGCAAGGCGCGCCCGCTGACAACGGAGGCGCCGCTCACGATCGTGAAGTGAGGTCCGCCGCCACGGAAGGCGACGCTTCGACGAAGCAAGGCCCGTGCAGCGCCGCGCAAGCTGGATTCGGAGAAACGGCGCTCCCGAACCGGTTTCGCGGCCGCCACATTCGGCAACTTGTTGGCTCCCGCGCAACCGGTAGACTGACCCACTGTGCAGGACACCCGCGGCGCCGCGCTCGATCGGTATCACGAGCTCCTTCGTGCGCAGCAGCCCTACGAGCGCCTCGCGCAAGCTGTCGCGTTGACCACGATGGTGCGCGAGCTGGCAGTCGCTGGCATCAAGGCGCGGCACCCTGCCGCGTCGGACGCGGAGGTGCGCGTCCGGTTGACGGTGCGGCTCTATGGTCGGGCCGTGGCGCAGCGACTCTTTGGCGACGTTCCGGAAGACGCTCGGTAGCGATGGACGCCATCGCGGTCGCCCTCTCGGTTGCCAAGGCCATCGAATCGGTCGGCGGGGCGTATTTCATCGGTGGCAGCGTAGCGAGCTCGCTGCAGGGAGAGCCGCGCGCGACCAACGACATCGACGTGGTGTTGGAGATTCCGCTGGGCAAGATCAACGCCCTCGTCGCCGCCCTCGGCCCCGACTTCGAGGTTGACGTCGACATGCTCCGCGACGCGCTCTTGCATGGCCGCAGTTGCAACATCTTCTACCTTCCGGTGGTCATGAAGGTGGACCTCTTTGCCGTCGGCCCGAATCCCTACGACGAAATCGAGTTCGCTCGCCGCCGGGCCGTCCCGGTGCGCGCAACGGGCGAAACACTTGTGCTCAAGACGCCCGAGGACACCATCGTTCGCAAGCTCCTTTGGTACCGCGAGGGCGGGGGAGTCTCCGATCGCCAGTGGCGCGACGTCGTCGAGGTCCTACGCGTCAACGTCGACACCCTCGACGGCACGTACCTCGCGACGTGGACCCAGCGGCTTGGCCTCTCCCGGTACTTCGAGCGGGCGTCGGCGGAGGCGCGGGGCGAGGCCACCGGAACGCCCCGCGACTGATCGCAAGAAGAACCCCCCGCCGCGCCGGTGCGGGTCGTTGTAGCGTTGCAAGACTTGCTCCAGCGACTCGAAGGTAAGACGCGCGTCGTCGTTCTCCTGCTCTTCGCTTGGTTCGTTCTCCCAGCGCTGAGCACGAGCGCGCCCTCGTTGCTCGCGCTGCTCGCGGTCGCCCTCGCGGCCGGTGCGGCCCTCGGGCGCGTGCCCGTTTGGGGCGCCGCCGCGTCGGGTCTACTGGCCCTCGCCATGGCGTTCGTCGCACCCACGCAATGGGGCGTCACGTTCTTCGCGCTCGTGGCCACGAGCGTCGCCGCCGAGGCGCTCGTGCTTCCACGTCGACGCGCGTCTCACCTCGCGTGGGCGCTCACGCTCGTCGGACCCGCGCTCACGATGCTCCTCTTGCACCTCGGTGGCGAAGGCGCGCTCGCCAGTGGGGCGCTCCGCGCGCTCGCGCCGGCGCCAGCGGGAGGCGCTGTTCTGTTCGGGCTCTCTGCGCTCAAGGCGCTCGCGGGCCTCGCTCTCCTCGCTGAAGCGATCGCCCCGGTCCAGGCCCCGGCCGCAGCTCCCGCGCGCGCGGCGCGGCTCGTCTTGGCGCTCGCCGTGAGCCTCGCCGGGGCGCGCATCGCCTCGGTCCTCGCGCAGTCGAGCTTCGACGCGGAGCTCTTTTGGACCGAGGCTCCGTTCCTCGTCAACGCCACAAAGCTCGCGCGGGGCGCCACGCTCTACGGTCCCGCCGAGGAGCTTGCAAGCTACAGCTATTCGCCGCTCCTCGACTTGACGCACCGCCTCCTCCTCGCGCCCTTGGGCCGCGCGCTCGACCTCTCGGCGCATCGCAGCCTCGAGCTTGTCGCCCAAGCCGGCGCCGCGGCCATCGCTGGAGCCGCACTCTTGCGTCGCCGCCCCGTCTCGCAGAGCGCCCCCGTCTCGCGAAGCTTCGGCGTCGCGGCATCGCTGGTCGTCTTGTTCGCGGCCTTCGGGAGCTTGCTGGCGGCGACGGTCCACCCCGATCACATGCTCGGCCTCTTCTTCGCCGTCGCCATGGCGCTTGTCGTCGCGCCGCCTCGAAGCGCGCCCTTGCGCCTCGCCCTTCTGTTCCTCGTGACCCCACTGGCCTTCGCCACGAAGCTCTCCGGCGCGGGGATCGGCGTCGGCCTCGGCCTTTGGGCGCTCTTTCGCCGCGATCGT
This sequence comes from Myxococcales bacterium, assembly GCA_016703425.1. Lineage (NCBI taxonomy): Bacteria > Pseudomonadati > Myxococcota > Myxococcia > Myxococcales > Myxococcales bacterium. The sequence goes on along the minus strand of JADJCA010000008.1, from coordinate 453,833 downwards.
CGGGACGTCGTCGTCTTGGTGGCCTCGGGCGCCGTGGCGTTGCTCACGATCCCGCTCTTCAATCGCTCGCTCGGCGACTTCACCGGCTACGCCATCGCGCTTCAAAAGGCCCATCCCATCCACCTCGCGCAGTTGGGCCTGCCGCCGTGGCCGAGCTACGCGCTCTTCCTCGCCGTCGCGGGCGCCTTCGCTGCGTGGTCGTGGTCCGCGCTCGACGCGCCCGATCGCAGCCGCCTCGGCGGCATTCTCACGCTCACCGTCAGCATGGGCCTCGCCTCGCTCCCCGCGGCGGCGAAATACGCGGGCCGCGAGAACAACGCGCAGCCGCTCTACTTCGGCCTGTCGGTGGCCCTCGTCTTCCTCGCCGTCGTCGCGCCACGTCGAGCGGTCGCTGCGCTCGCGCTCGCGCTCTGGGGCGGCCTCGTGACGCGTCCACCAACCACGTTCCCGACGGCGACCGCGCGGGCCCTCGCCGCGCAAGAGACCGACGCCGTCGCGGCCATCGTGCGCGACGACGCGGCGCGCGGGGAGTCCACGCTCGTTGCGCCCATGGTGCTGCCGTACCTGCGCGCCGGCGTCACCGACTTCGCGCGCGATCGCTACGCGTCGGCCAACGAGTTCTTTCTCGCGCGTCGCCCCGAGGCGGACGTGCTCTTGGCCCACGTGCGGGACGGTCGCTACCGCACAATCGTCGTGGGAAACGATCTGCTCGCCCCGCGCCAAGGTCCGGCGGCGGCGTTCTCGCGGCGGTTCATCGACGCCGTGGAGTCGCGGTACGAGCGTCGCGAGAGTTCACTGGCGAGCGCGCGGATTTACGTCCGGCGCTAGCGACGCGACGCGAGAACGCCACGCGCGCGCGGCGTTACGGGTATTGAAGCACCCGCGCGACCTCGGCGATGGTGAGCGGCGACTCCAGCAGGCCACCGTCGCCCGAGTGCGGGATCTTTCCCAGCTCGATGTTCTCAGCGCCGATGAGCTTCGACGATGCCGCCGGCACCGTGCCGTCGTCGACGCTGTAGATCGACACCCAACGAGCCGGGCCCGGCGTCGTCGGCGCGACGTCGAGCTCGGCGATGTACGCGCCCTTCTCGCAGAGCTCTTGCCAAACGCACACGGGCAACGGCGAGAGGCACGGCTCCTTGAGCCCGTGATGCATGCTCGCGATGGTCACGTAGGTGCCCACGCGGGCCGCGCCGCCGAGCGTCTTCATGTAGCGGCGCGAGCTGAGGCCGCCCATGCTGTGCGCCACCACGTCGAGGCGCGGCGCGCCCGTCGACTTGAGGATCGCCTCGGCCCAGTCGGCGACGAGCTTGGCGTTGTCGACGTTGCATCCCCACGCCGGGTCGGGGAACGTCTTCGCGAAGAGTCGATCGGCGGGCCAGCCTAGCGCCGACAGTCGCTGCATCATGACGTCGAAGTCGTTGCCGGCAGAGCGAATGCCGTGAACGAAGAGGACCGGGTCTCGCTCCGTGGGCGACGCGTCGGTGATGTCCGTGGCGTCAGCACCGCCGTCGCTCGGCGACGAGGCTGCAGGGGTCGCCCCCTTCCGGGAGGGCCGTGGCGTCGGGAATGCTTGCCGCGGTCTCGTCGGCTTTGCTGGCGCACCCCGCGAGCACAGACAACAGCGGGAGCACGCGCAGAACGACAGCCAAACGCACCCGGTTCTATACGGCCGGCTCTCCCATCGCGCCGCCGCGGTGACGGCTTAGTCCCCTTTCGCCCGCGCCGCGCCGCGCCGCGCGCTCCGCGTCCTAACGCCGTCCACGCGCGGCGTCTTCGAGGGCGCGCATCTTGTCGCCGAGCGACGCGGGCCGCGGCTCGGGAACCGGCATGTCACCCCCGTCGATGGGTCCAATCGGGTGACGCGATTCCATCAGCGCCCACGCTCCTTCGGTGGACACCAGCTTGGCGTCCGGCAAGAGCGCCACGACGGTCATCTCAAGGAGCCGCGTGTCATCGGAGCGAAGAAGGGCGTACCGAAAGCGCGTCAGATCGTGGGCCGGCAAGAGCGCGAACGCGTTCTTCTTGAGCCGCAGCGCGGCCTCGCCCCACTGCTTGTCTTTCGCCACCATGATCGGCGACACCGTCGAGTGCACGAAGCCGTGGTGCACGCGCCCGCCGCGCTCCGCGAGCGACGTGCTTGTCAGCGCGGAGAGCGCCATGGGTCGCTTCGACTCCTGAAGCGCGAGGCCCACGACAGCGCTACCGAGAGGGACCGTTTGCAGCACCGACAGCACGTCGGCGCGATCGCGCGATGACTCGACGAACAGCGGCAACGTCGCGACGATGCCGCTCAGTCCGGCGAGGCCACAAACGACGGACGGCACGAGCCGCGGCGTCGCACGCCTCCCGAGGGGAATGGCCAAAAGGAAGAACGACGGCGCCAAGAACCGATGGTGCACCAACGTGGCCCCATTCCAGTCGGCGGGTGCGAAGAGGTACCACGCAAAGACGAGCGCCCCGACGAGCGCATGCCGCCGCTCCCAGAGCGACGCGCGCTCCGTCGGCGCGTGTCGCGACAGGTGCACCGCAAGGAGGCCGAGCGCCATGGCGAACGCGAGGCCGTATCGCAACGGCGCTTCGTGCGCGCCGACGAGATCGGCGGCCATCGAAGCGAGCTTGCGCCACGGTGGGACGAACACGTTCGGGCTCGCCCTGAGCGTCAGCGGCTTCAGCGACTCTTGAAGCACGAGCTGCGTCACCGCGACAGAGACGAAGCTCAGAACCAGAACGAAGGCGAAGATGCGCCCCCGTCGCGTCGCCTCCTTGGGCGCGACAACCGCGAAGAGCCCCGCTGCCGCGAGGAACACGAACAACATGAGCTCGTGGGCCACGTAGAGCGCGGCGCCCGCGAGGAGCACCCGCGCGAGCTGCGTTTTGCTCGGCGTCGTCACGAGGGCGTCAAGCTCGGGCAAAACCGCGAGCAGGAGCGCGAGGCCCAAGAGGTTGTTCACGAGGCCCATCGTGAAGAGAAAGCCCGTCGCGATGGGCGCGAGCGCGATGACCGGCAAGAGGCTGGCCCCGAGGCTCTTGGCGAGGCGCGCGCCGCCCCAGAGGACGCCGGCGGCGGCGAGCGCGACCACGAGCTTGCAAGCCAGCGGGACACCGAAGGCGTACGAGAGGAGCCACGCGCCGAGCTGGAAGAGCTGGTTCGGGTGGCCGAAGTTGTGAACGTAGATGCCGGGCGGGTAACGCGCGGCGTCGCCGCCGTGGCGCAAGATCGCGACGACGGCCTCGTGGTGCGGCAGGTCCGTCATCGGCGGGTACGGAAACGCCAAGACCGGCACGACGACGGCGAGCGTCACGAAGAGGAGAAGCCAGCGTTCGACGCGAGGCACAAGAGACCTATAGAGCGTATTTCACGGCCATGGCACGCCGAAGTCGGGCCTCGCCTCTCGCGTTCGTCGCTCAAGAACGCTCAAGGGCGCGTGACGTCGAGGCCGTAGAGCGCCTCGTCAACGGGGCCAGCGGGCACCGAAGGCCGAAGCTCACGCAAGCTGAACCCGAGCCCCTCGAGCAGCCTGCGGGACCGAGCGTTCTCCGTGTGAACCGTCGCCGAGAAGCGGCGCACACCCTCGGCCTCGAGGAGCGCCATCATGCAGAGGGCGGCGGCGCGCGCGTAGCCGAAGCCCCAGTGTTCGCGAAAGAGCACGTAGGCGATGCTCGCGTGCTCCGCCGGCGCGACGGTGGCTTGAACGTAGCCGAGGTATTGCTCACCGCGTCGCACGGCCCAATTGAGCCAGCGCTCGGCGCCATCGGGACTGCGTCCTCTCGCGAGTCGCTCGTAGCGACGACGCAACGCCTCCGCGCTCGCGGGAGGTCTCTCGTCGATGAACGCGTAGAGCTCCGGATGGCAGAGGCCCTCGAAGAGCACCTCCGCGTGCTCCGCGACGAGCACCTCCAGCACGAGGTCCTCGCTCAGGGACCCTCGACGGCGCCGCGCTGACCGGTGGGAATGTTCAGGTTCGTGGGGGGCAGATCGCGCGCGATCGTGGAGGAGGCCTGCGTGAGGATCTCGGGCCTGATCGCCACGTCGACGTTGCGACCGCTGACGGAGCCGTGGCAGTTGCCGCAGAGCGCGTCGAACATCTCGCGCCGGAACGACTGGTGCGAATATTCGCCCGGCGAAAAGAAGAGGGTCTCGCGCTGGAGCCGCGGGAAGCGACCGCCGCTCTCCTTCGATTCGGGGACCTTCAACATGATCGGCAAGCCGCCGGGCATGACGAACTTGGCCGACCCATCGGCCTGCAAGGGGACGCGGCCGAGGAGCCTCCGCTTGTGGAAGAACGAGCCGAACTCATCCTTGCCCACGTTGGGGCCGCCGCTGGCGGCGCTCGCGAGGTCGAGCGGCGGCGGGATCTCCTCCCAGACCTCGAACGAATCGAGGGTCTCGATGGGGCGCCCCGTGGGCGTGTTCTGAAAGACCAACGACGCGAACATCGGCATGTCGTGCACGAGCACCTCCGACTCGGGCCGGCCCGGGAGGATGCGCGTGTGGCCGTTGGGCTCGTCGAGCGCCGAGCGGAAGACGCCGCGTGAGACGCGACCGTAGACCGCGACCGCATCGACCTCGGCCTGGCCCGGCTCGCCGAAGAGCTTGGTCCGCGCGCCCGTCTCCGCGTCGACGACGAAGACGTCGTAGTCGCCCGTGAAGGTCGCCGCATCGCTGGCCGCGCCGAAGCTCACGAGGAACTTCGTGCTCGGGAGCGGCGATGGCGAACGGAAGACCCCGGCCGTCGGCTGTTTGGGGCGACCCGAGACGTTCGGATCGACGAAGTGGAGCGAGCGCAGGAAGAACTCGGGCTCGAGCGACGTCGGTGACGCGGGATCGATGACCGACGGGTCCAAGGTGTAGTCGCTCGGGGTCTTGCTCTGGAAGTCGATGCCGATGGAGCGATTGAAGACGCCGAGCGCGCCGCCGCCGCCAGCGACGCCGGGATCGCTGAAGATGGCGGCGAAGTTCTTGTCGGCGAGCTCGACGACCTGCGCCGCCTCGCGGTAGCCGATGGTGCCGCGCTGCGCGAAGAGCGGGTGGTAGTCGCCGCCGTCGAGGTTGATGCGACGAAGGGCGACTTGATAGAAGCCGTTGGCGCGCTTCTCGGCGGTCATGATGACGCGACCGTCGGACATGAAGCTCGGGTGCCGCTCGAGGTTCAAGAGGTACGTGAGCTGCCGCACGCGCGCTCTACCGCTCGCCGGGTCCGGCTCGAGCACGTAGAGGTTCGCGTTGGGCTTGCTCGGATCGGCTGGCGTCCGTTGCGGGCCCTTGTAGTCGTAAGAGCCCCCATCGAGGTTGCCACGCGTGGAGGCGAAGACGACGCGCACGACGCCGCCGTCGTCGGGTGGGCTGTAAGTCGGATCGAAGTTGTGAACGAGAAGGCCGTTGTCGGAAGCGGGGCCCGCGTTCATCTCGAGGTGCTTCGCGCAGTCGGCGCCGTCGGGCGCCATCTCGTAGATCGCCAGGGGTTCGGCGGCGCTCGCGCGGGCGGCGAAGACGACGCGCTGTCCGTCCCAGCGCACCTGCGGCCGGCGGATGTCGGCGGTCGCAGCGGTGAGTCCGCACTTGGTGGTCAACGACTCGTCGGCCCCGGCGACGAGCGTTCCGTCGGCGGCGACGGTGATGAGCACGCGACGGAGATCGGCGCCGGCACGATACACGTCAAAGTCTTGCGGACGGTCCACACCGGCAAGCGCGCGGCGCACGTAAAGGACGCTCTGGAGCGCCGCGGGAGCTTTTGCGGCGCGCTCGCGCTTGTGCCACTCGGCGACGACGCAATAGGCGGGCAACGCGTCGAGGTTGCCGCCGTCGTAGTCGAGCTTCTTGTCGTCGCAGAGCTTTTGCGACGGCGTCTCGGGGAAGTCCTCGAAGAGCGGCCCGCCACGGTGGGCGATGCCGATGGCGCCCGGCGCGAGCCCGGGCCGATAGAGGTTCTTCTTGATGAGCCGGCTGGCGTTCGGGTCGACGCTCTCCACCGAGAGCTGCGCCAGCGACAGATCGTAGTTTCGCTTCGTGGCCGAGAGCGAGAAGCTGCCGCCGGAGCCGCCGCGCAGGCGGTAGTCGTGGAAGAGCGACGCCGAGTGGCACTGGACCATCATGCAGCCCTTCTTCGCGAGCACCGGCTGCACCTTGTGGGCGAAGAAGAGGAAATTCGCGTCCAGCGTCCCGAACTCCGCCGGGCCGTGCTCGCGGGCCCAGTCGAGGATGGAGACGTAACGCTCGTCGGTCGGCGAATCGAAGATCACGCCGCCCTCGTGGTACGCGCCGCCTTGCGACGGCGAGAGGGGGCGCCGCAAGAGCTCGCTGCCCTCGGGGGTCTGCGTCAGGTATTGGCGCGCCGCGAAGTAGTTCCAGCGCACGCCCTCGTCGGTGTCGCCGCACGTGAGGTAGAGGTCGTTCGACTGAGCGCCGTGGCAGTTGCCTGCCGCGCAGCCGACCTTCAGCGTGTCCTTTAGCCGCGCGTCGTTCTTGAAGCGCGCGAAGTCGGGTCGCGACGGATCGCGCGCGGCGTCGAAACCGGCGACCTGCGGAATGTCGTTCTTGCAAGGCTGCCGCGCGAGGTTCTGCGCCGGCGGGCCGCTGTTGTTCTCGCTTGCGCCGTTCTGAATCCAGCGACGGAGCGTCTGATACGCGCTGCCAGTGGGATCGAGGATCGGTCCGCCGGTGTGCTTGATGTCCGTCGTGAGCGAGGCCTTTTGGCCATCGAACGCCTGGAGCTCGACGGTGAAGTTGGGGATGTTCTTCACCAAGAACGCCGGTTGCCCGTAGGGGCCGTAGTCGAGCAAGAGATCGCGGCGCTTGGCGACACCGGCGAAGGTCGAGGTGTCGAGGTTGCCGAGGGCGTTGCCTTTGGGCGTCGCGACGTGGCATCCGGCGCCGGTGTTGGTGCGGACGCACGAGGTCACGAGCACTGGAGCGATGGTGCGCTCGAAGTAGGTCGAGCGCGTGACCTCGCTCTTCTCGCCGCAGGAAGCGAGCAGCGATGCGGCGGCAGCGAGGACGCCGGCAGCAAGCGAGAGGCGGCGGAGCATCGACGGGAGATGGTATCGCGGATCGGCGTCACGGCGCGACCAACAGGCCAACGAGGGCGGCGCCTCCGACGAATCGCACGGAGGACACCGCCCGAAGACGTGAACGTAAACTCGGCCTCGATGGCCGCACGGCTCGGTCAGCCCATTCGGTATCCCAAGGACACCGAAACGCGCCCGGCCCCCGCCAAGGCCGCCCACAAGCCCCCCCTCAGAGGCTTGTGCGCGGCTCGAGCCTCTCGTCTACGCCCACGTCTTCGAGCGATGTCCTCCTCTCATACTCAGAGTCGTCGCAGCGCGATCTGCGCCAAGTCGCGCACGAACGTGCTGGGATCCTTCGCCGCCGCCGCCTCGAGGGCGGGACGCGCCGCGGCGTCACCGAGCGCACCGAGCGCGTGGCACGCGGCGCCGCGAACGTCTGCGTCGGCGTCGTTCTGCGCCACGTTGACGAGGGCGCCCACGGCGTCTTTGGCCCGGTGCGCGCCGAGCACCTCGGCCGCTCGCTTGCGAACGACGGCGTCGCCGTCGGCCGTGAGCTTCACGAGCGTCGTCGTGTCGTTGAACGCGTTGATGCGACCCGCCGAGCGGAGCGCCGCGAGGCGCACGGTCTTGTCCGCGTCGACGAGGGCTTGCGAGAGCGCACCCTTGCCGTCGTCGTTCAAGCGGCCGAGGGCGCGAGCCGCGGCGGCGCGCACGAGCGGCTCTCCGTCTTTGGCGATGGCTTCGGCGCAGGCGTCGACGCCCGGCGTGGCCAAGAATTCGCCCAAGGCCTCCGCAGCGCGCGCGCGCCGCTTGGGCGCCGGGTCGCTCTTCAGGACTTGCAGCGTCTGCTGGTAGATCTCACCCTCGCCGAAGACGCCGAAGATGCGTCGGCGCAGCCACCAGGCCGCGATCTCGCGCGTCTCGGCGGTGTCGTCGTAGAGGAGCGGCGCGACGGCTGGAATGCACTCCATGCACTCGACGCGCTCGCCGTGTTCCAACGCTTCCCAGATGGTCGACGGCGTACCGCCGCGGGCGACGCTCAGGATGCGCTCTTTCGTGGAGAGGAACTCGACCTGATCGGGCGGGACCTGGCCGTAGACCGCCGTGGTGCCACCCACGGAAATTTCGGTGTTCGAACTGGCCACGCGTCCGCCGAGGGCGATGGCGCAGAGGCCGGCGAGCGCGAGCGCGGGCTTGAGGAAGGCGAGCGACTTCATCAGTACTTCACTCCCCCGCTGGCGAGGCCCGACGAGAGCGGCTGGAAGCCCGTGTTCTGGCGCGCGAAGTATTGGCCGCCGAGATCCATCGCGAGGATGAGCAACCTCCGCTCTTCGTCGGTGAGCTTGTGGGCTTCGCCCTTGTCTTCCGGGTGCATCGGCGTCGGCCAGGCCGTCGACCCGTCGGCGGCGCGCACGTTGAGCTTCTCGATGAGCTTCGAGGCGCGGGCGCTGCCGGGGACGCCCCACTTGGGCGGAATCGTGCCCACCACCGTGGCCTTGCCCATCTCCATCTCGAGCGCCGCCGGGTAGAAGATCGACACGTACGACGTGTTGTATTCGCGCGCCGCGCGATCGTAGTAGGCCACGAGCTTCGCCTCGCCGAGGTCGAGCGTGGGGATCTTGTAGGGCTTCGTCACGCCCGACGCGGGGTCGGTGATCGTGACGCTGTAATAAGACGTCGTCTGCGCGTTGTGGCAGCTCGCGCACTTCTCGGTGAGGAGCTTCTGCACGAAGCCCTTGCCCAGGTCGTTCTTGTCCCAGGGCACTTCCACGCGGTCGTTGATCGGCTGCATGAACGCCATCGCCTGCCGCTGCTCGGCGACCGTTGGGTTCTGCCCGAAGCGCGGCGTGCCTTGCCCGATGCGTTGCTCGTGGCAACCCACGCAGCGCCGATCTTCGCCAGGCACACCCTGAATCCACGTGCCCTGCGACCGAATGGCCATGCCGAACTTGTCGATCGGTTGGAGACGCACCGGGACGTAGGGCGGCACGTTGGCGAGCCAGCTTCCGTCGCCGTAGACGGGCGCCTCGCCGAGCACGGCCGCGCCCTCGTGCATCGTCAGGCCGAACATCGTGACGCCCTTGGCGGCTTCGCTCGAGAAGCCTTCGAGGATGCGGACCGCCGTCGCCGACTTGAGCGCCTCGACGAGCCCCGTGTCGGCGAACTGCGCGCCGGTGACGCGATCGCCGGCGAGGCTTGTTTTGGTGACGTCGATGGAGCCGAGACGCACGGGCTCGGTGGGGTCGGCGAGCCGCTGGAGATCGCCGATGATCGGCGGCTCCTTGCGCGGCGCCACGGCGATGGCGCCGAGATCCCACTTGTCGCGATCGTTGTAGACGAGCTTGTTCTTCTTGGTCGCCGGATCGTAGACGTAGATGCCGAAGTCGGGCGCCGTGCGCGATTGCTCGCTCAAGTCGTTGACGGGGCCGTCGGCCCACGACACGAGCAAGCGGCCGTCGGGCAACGCCGACGGCTCGCGGTATCGACCGACCGGTGACGGCCCGTTGCCCGTCGGAACGTCGGGCGTCAGGATCTCGTACTTCACGTTCTCTTCGTCGAGGCACGCGTGGCCAGCCTTGTCGGCGGCGGGGTCCAGGCACACGGGGTCGGCGTGGTTGCGCGCGTCGATGCGCACCAGCGCCCCGGCGTGGATCGTGCGGTTGCGGGTCGTGCCGATGCCGACCATCACGTTGGGCTCGATCTCGCGCACGTTGACGAGCGAGTTGGCGGGCTTTCCGTGCTGGCCAGCCACGGCGATCATCTGCGTCCCGTCGGGGTTGGCGGCGAAGAGCTTCACGTCGTTCACGTTGGCGACGTGCTCCCAGCGCGAGTAGCCGACCTTGCCGTCGTGGCGAACGAACGGAGCGACGGTGTGCGAAAGGTTCTGGGAGAAGAGGCGACGGTCGGCGTCGCCGCCGTCGACCGAGATCGTCGCGAGCTGGGTCACCGACCGCGAGTGCTCGTACTCGTCGGCTCGCGTGCCCATCTCGGTGTACATCTGGTTCGTCACGAAGACGATGCGGCCGCCGGGCAGGTATTCGGGTGTGAAGTCGTCTTGGTCGCCGGCGGTCTTCTGGTGAAGCTCGAAGCGATCGCCGTCGAGCTGCACCGTGTAGAGGTGGTAGTGGTCGTTGGCGTTCTTCTTCATGGAGAAGACCGCCTGCTTGCCGTCGAAGGAGACGGCGACACCGTTGAAGTCGGCCTCCGGGAACTCGGCCGTGAGGTTGATGAGCTTGCCGTCGGCGCGCGCGGGCTTCAGCATGTTGAGGCTGCCGCCGGGCACGTAGCGGTCGTAGTCGATGACCTGCGCTTGGCCGCCGGCGACGTTCACGCTGATGCCTTCCGGCGTCTGGGTCGTGTGCTCGCGCTTCACGAAGAGGATCGCCGAGACGCCGAGGTCGCCGGCCTTCTCTTCCGCGGCGCTGCAGCCGCTCGCCGTCGCACTCAGAACACCTGGCCCGAGGAGGGCAGGAACGAGCAGTCCTGCTGCAAAACGGAGAGCCGTGTGGGTGCGCTTAAGCATGATGAAGGGTCCCCAACTTGGTGAAGAGAAGCACGGTCCGAGCCAAGGCGCCGCGGTGCAAAAGCCGCCGATTCCGTCCGCCCCGACCCGCGACCTTCGGGGTCGACGCCCCGCCCGAGGGGGCGTGTCCCCTCAGGGGCAACTGTCCTACTTTCGTGGCGCGAGCTCGAAGACGTCGGGCAAGAGCTTGGCGAGCTCCACGCGCCTTTTCACCGGTTCGCCGCCCGTCGTCAGGCCCACGAGCAAGATCGGAAGCTCGCGCGCGAACTCCACGAGCACCTGGCGACACATCCCGCAGGGCGCCGCGGGCACCTTGCCGCCGGTCACGATGGCGCACGCGATGGGCTTCCTCTCGCCGGCGGCGACCATCGCAGCGATGGCGCCGCGCTCCGCGCAAATACCCGCCGGGAACGACGCGTTTTCCACGTTGCAGCCGGCGTAGAGCACGCCGCTCTCGGTCGCGATGGCGGCGCCGACGCGGTAGCGCGAGTACGGCGCGTAGGCTCGGCCGCGAGCGCGCGTGGCCGCTTCGACGAGTCGTTCGAAGATGCCGTCGAGGGGATCGACGGCGATGGCGAGCTTCTTCTTCGTCACGCTTTACTCTCCTTGTAGAGTGCACCAGCCTCTTCAATCCAGCCGCTGAGCAGCGTGGCCAAGTCGGCGCGCCGCGCGCGCGCCGTCGCTTCGACCTCCTTGTGGTCGAGCAACGTCGGCGAGATGCCCGCGGCGAGGTTCGTGATGCAGCTCATGGCTCCCACGGCGACGCCCATGTGACGGAGCGCGATGACCTCGAGCACCGTGCTCATGCCAACGGCCTGCGCGCCGAGCGCGCCGACCATGCGCACCTCCGCCGGCGTCTCGTATTGGGGCCCCAGGAGCCCCGCGTAGACGCCCTCGCGAAGCGTGATGGTTGCACGCTTCGCGACGCGGCGGAGCGCGTCGGCGAGCGCCGGCTCATAGGCCTTCGACATGTCGGGGAAGCGAGGGCCGAGAGCTTCGGGGTTCTCGCCCAAGAGCGGCGACGTGCCCGTGAGGTTCAAGTGGTCGCGGACGAGCATGAGATCGCCGGCCGCCCAAGACGGGTCGAGGCCGCCGGCGGCGTTGGTGACGAGCACGCAGCGAACGCCGAGCTTCGCCATGGTGCGCGCGCCGTGCACGACGTCGGCGACGGGGTGGCCCTCGTAGAGGTGAACCCGGCCCTGCATGCACACGACGGGCACGCCGGACACGGTGCCGAAGCACAGGTTGCCGGCATGGCCCACGACCTTGGACGAGGCAAAATGGGGAATCTCGGAATAAGGAACCTTCACGAGGTTCGTGAGGCTGTCCGCGAAAGAGCCCAAGCCGCTGCCGAGAACGACCCCGACAACGGGGCCAGCGACGGCGGGGCTGGCCGCGCTGGTTCCGCTGCCGCCGACTCGTAGGCGAATGGCCGCCACGCTCTCGTTCAAACGGTCCGTCACACCCAAAAACGCCATGGTCGGCAAGATACCTTGGAAGAGGCCTGCCCTGCCTCGGCGTTCGAGCTGCAATGAAAACGGGTGAGGTCGTCACGGGTGTGGGGGATGCGGGGGACCAGGCCAACGAGGGCGGCGCATCGCCGAAGCCGAGGCGGCGGCTGGGGCGGGGCCTAGGCCTGGGCGCACGGGCCTTGCGCCCGACGCTGGGCCTCCTGGCCTGCGTTTGCGCGGCCAGCGCGTGCGGCGTCGCCCCCATCTCGCGAGCACCCTCGAGCGCGATGAGGGTCGCGCCGCCGCGCGCGGTGGCGGCTCCCGCCTTCCTCGCGCGCGTGGGATCGCACCGCGAGGGCGCCACCGTGAGCCTTGGTGCGGCCGTCGCCGAAACATCGACTGCGAACGCCGGCGCGAACGCTAGCGCGAACGCGAACGCCAGCGAGGGTCGCTCGCTCGTGTACGTGGCCGACGAGGATGAGAACCTCCTGCGCGTCATCGACGCGAAGACGCAAGAAGAGCTTGGCGCGACGCCCTTGGACGGGCGCCCGGGTCAGCTCTTGGTGCTCGCCGACGGGAGCATCGCCGTCGCGCTCCGCGATCGCGCGCGCGTCGATGTGATGGTCCCGAGCGCAGGACTTCGCGAGCCGTTCCGTGCGCGCTCGCAGATCGCCGTCGCCGCCGAGCCCGTCGCGCTCGCCCTCGCGCCCGACGATTCGACACTCTTCGTGGCGAGCGCGTGGGGGCGCTCCGTGGCGTTCGTCGACACCTCCACCATGGCGGTGCGCGAGCGCGTGGCGCTTGGCGCCGAGGCGCGCGCCATCAGCGTCGCGGCCGACGGTCGGCACGCGTACGTGTCACACGTGACCGGCGGCGGCCTCTCGGTCATCGACGCCGACGGCGCCGTCCGCACGCTCAAGCTCGCCGCCGGTGAGGAGAGCTTCACAGGCGGCGACACGGTCTCCGAGCTCAAAGGCCGCGTGGCGGGGCAAACCTACGCGCTCGTGAAGGGGCAGGGGCTCACGGAGGGGCGCCTCTTCTTGCCGCAGACGCTCACGTTCTCAGGCGATCCGCTGGTGCAGAGCTCGGGCTACGGCGGCGACTCGTCGCGACTGTCGGCCCAAGTGTTCAACGTGGCCATCGTGGATGAGACCAAAGGGAAGGTCCTCGCCAAGTCCATCGTGCTCCCCGCCGACGCGGATCAAGACTTCGTCGCCCAGAACACGGGTACGGCGGCCGCCAAGCGCCGATGCCTCCTGCCCCGGGGCGCCGCGGCGCTGGGGCGAGCTCTTCGTCACGTGCCTCGGCATCGACGCCGTCGTGGCGTACGACGGCGCGTCGACGAGGCCACGGCAAGCGGAGCGCCGCCGCTTCGCGGTGCCCGAAGGTCCCACGGGCATCGCCATCGACAGCGCGACGTCTCGGGCCTTTGTTTGGTCGCAGTTCGCGCGAGCGCTGTCAGTCGTTGACCTGAAGAGCGAAAGCGCGGAAGGCGGGAATGTGCAGAGTGCAGCGCTTCCGCGCCACCGGCAGGCCGTCGCCGACGACGAGGTCGTGGCGCTCGGTCGGCGCCTCTTTCACGCGGCCGGCGACGAGCGACTCAGCGGCGACGGGCGCGTCTGCGCGAGCTGCCACCCCGACGGCCGCGACGACGCGCTCGTTTGGTCGACGCCGAACGGTCCGCGGCAGACGCCGATGCTCGCAGGCCGCACCCAGGGGACGGCACCGTTCTCGTGGCTCGGCGACGCAAAGACCGTCTCCGAGCACCTGGAGCACACGCTCTCGCGCTTGAGCGGCAAGGGCCTCCCCAAGGAAGATCGCGAAGCCCTCAGCAAGTACCTCGCGGTCATGTCGCCGCCTCCTTCGCCGGCCGCCGGCCCGAACGACAACGACGAGCTCCGCGCTCGCGGCGCCGCCATCTTCGCCTCCGCCGAGACCGGCTGCGCGTCGTGCCACGGCGCCAAGGGTGACGACCCCGACGGGCTCGCGCACGACGTCGGGAGCCGCGCCTCGGGCGACAAGGGCAAGGTCTTCGACACGCCCTCGCTTCGCTATCTCGGCGGAAGCGCGCCCTACTTCCACGACGGTCGCTACGCGGACCTTCGCACCATGTTGAAGAAGACCAACGGCCAGATGGGCCAGACCGCTCACCTTGCGAGCCGTGATCTCGACGCCCTCGAGGCGTTCCTTGGGAGCCTGTGACATGAGCCGCATCGCATCGGTTGGTTGTGCCCTCTCCATCGCGCTCGCGGGCGCCCTCCTCGCGCCCTGGGCCCTTGCCGAGGAGCTCGCGGCGCCGCTCGCCACGGTGCCCACTCTCAAGCTTCCTCCGCCGCTCGAAGGCGACGTGGCTCCCGACGTCACCGGCAGCCCCATCCCCGACCTCGCCCGCGCGCACTCGGAGCCCGATCGTCTCAACGCGAAAAACGGAGCCTGTTTCCGGTCGGGCCCCGTCGATGAAGCCACCACACGGGGACGCAGCGGTGAGCTTCAGCCGTTCGCGTACATTCACGGTGAGGCCCCGGTCCGCGTCCAGCGGCTGGTCGTCGACGGTCAGGGCGCGACGCTCGAGGTGGTGGACGGCTTCGTCCGCGCGAAGGGCTCGGTCGCCGTTCGCAAGTTGTCGACGCCGCTCCTTGCCGTCGCTCACGGGCCCGATGGCCTTGTGGCCTACGCGCGACGCGAAGGCCCTCTCGTGGTGGTTCTGGTGATGGAACCGGCGCGGGAGAAGGACGAAGTCCCCATGTGCCGCATGACGCAGCTCTACCTCGATCCGCGGACCGCGGGGGGCGACGAAGCGCGCGTTCCCGTGCGGCTCGCGAAGGACAAGCGCATCGCGCTCTCGGCGAGCGTCGGCGTTCTCTTGGGCAAGCCTACGGTGACCGCCGCCTTCGGCCCGCTGTAGCCATCGCGAGTGCCCTGCGGACGTCGCGAGGTTGTCGAGCGCTCGCGGACTCGATAGGAGTGTCTCGTGCGAAAACGTCTGCTCGGTTGCGTCGTGCTGGTGTGCGCCCTTCACTCCGTCGGCTGCCGCCGCGCCTCCACCGTTGCCTCCACCGATGCGGGCGCTCCGATGGCGGCGCCGCTCGTTTTGGATGCGGGCCGCGCTGCGGTTGAAGCGCGCGCGCGGGATGCGGGCGCACGAAAGCACACGGCGACAGACCGAACGGCGGTCGTGCAGGCGTTGCGAGAGGGCCGCTCGAAGGCTCAAAAGAAGGACTGGGTCGGCGCCCTAGCGACCTTTGAACGAGGGCTCGTCGTGGTCCCGGAGGACGCGACGTTGCTGGCCGAGACGGCCTGGGCTGCGTTTCAAACGAAAGACCTTCCCAAGGCCGAAGAGGCGGGGAAGCACGCCCTCCGCGCCACGTCGGCGGCGCCGTTGCGGGCGCAGGTGCTCTACACGCTCGGGCGCGTCTCTGATGCGAAGGGCGACCGCGAGGCGGCGCGCAAGTCTTATGCAGCGTCGCTCGCGCTTCGCGACAACGCGGAGGTGAAGCGGCGCCTCGAGAGCGCTGGCGGCGCGCCGAGCGCGGCGGAGGCCTGCGCGGAGGCCGACCATACGGAGGCCATGTGCCGCTGCTTGCTGGCCCACAACGAGCTCTTCCTGCTCGGAACGAAGCCCGTGTGCCGGCCCTTGCCTGTCTCCCTCGTGCTGGGAACGCCGCGGCTCACGGTGCTCCGTTGGGGCGCGCCCGAGGACGACTCCGGCGAGGCCGAGTACCTGCTCTTGGCGCGCGACGGCAACGTGCTTCGTCGCGTGGCCGAGCTTGGTCGCGACTACGAGCCGGGGGCGCTCGGCGTGCACAATGCATCGAAGGTCGTGGGCGGTGAGATGCGGAAGAGCGGCGGGCGCGATGTGTTCGTCGTCCGGTCGGACATCAACAACCTCGACATGAACCTCGCGGGCCTCGAGGAGTGTTTCGACAACCGCAAGCAAGAGACGGTCTGCGCTCTCGGCGAAGGCACACGTCCAACGCGGTGCGTTCCGGTCCCGGTGACGGCCGAGAGCGGCTGCGGCCCCGGCGTCGAGCCGGAGCCCGGTGATCTCTCGGCGAAGGAGCTGCTCAAGGAGCGGAGCGTCGACTGGAAGCGGACCTCGCTGACGCTCTCGTGGGCTGTGGCGCCCGACGGCAAGCTCGTCGTGACCAAGGGCGCCGGCGACGCGAATGCGCCGACGGCCAGCGCCGTCGGCTCATTTCCACTGTTCTGACGAGCTGCCGCTCCTCACTCTTGGGTCGCGCGCGGTTACTTGGCGCTGCACTTGATGCTGCACATCAAGTCGCCGGCCTTGCAGCCGCAGGGCGAAGCGGCGGCCTTCTTGGGCGCCGCCGGCGCGGCGCTCGCCGCCGACGTCTTCCCGGCCTTCGCGCCGCCGCTCTTCTTGCCGTAGCTCGCCTTGCCGCTCGCGGGCTTGGCCTTCGCTTCGGTCGTCGTCTCGGGGGCCGCGGCGGCCACGACCGGCGGGGGCGGCGCCGGCTCCGGCGCAGCGGCCACGACGGGCGGCGGCGGCGGCTTCGCAGCGGCGGCAGCGGCGGCCTCGACGCGCGCGTCCTCACTCCTCGAGGCGATCGCGCCGATGCCGACCATCAGCAGGAGCCCAGCGGCCGCGGCGGCGATCCAGATGCGCGGGTTGCCCTTGCCGCGGAACGCGGGGACCTCGATCGGCGCGGGCGTGAGGGAGACCTCTCGCGTGAAGGCGCCGAGGGGCGGCTCGCTCAGCGGCGCCGGGCGGATGCTCTTCGCATCGAGTGGCTTGTGGTCCGCCGCCATGAGCGCGAAGAGGTCGATGACGCCCGAGTCAGCCTTCGGCCTCGCGCTGTCGCCGGACGCGCCGCTCGTGGCGCCCATCTTCGGCAGGGGAGCGAGCTGCAGATCGGGGACCTTCGGCTTCGCGAGCTGGTCGAGGCTGAAGAGGACCGAGGTCTCGTTGCGGGCGGCCGTGAAGGGCGACGCAACCTCGCGCTCCACCACCGGCGGCGGCGCCACGGACTCCTTGGCCGCGAAGAGATCGCGCTTCGAGCGCTCGTCGTTTCGCTGCACGACGGCCGCGCGGCTCGACTGCACCGGCGCCGGCTCGGCTGCGCGCTCCGGGGCCCGGGAGCGACTGACGACGGGCGCCTGAGAGGGCGTGTGCTTGGGGGGCTTGATCGACGCCTCCGTGGGTCCGTCGAGCTCGTCCTGCGGGATGGCCTTGATCGGAGCCGCACACACGCGGCACCGAAACGTCTTTCCCCGGAGGGAGTCGTCGGCCTTGAACCGCGACTGGCAATGGGCGCAGGAGAGGAGCATGGGGAGGGGAAAAGCAAGCCGCTCGCCGCTCCGAGCCGCCCGCCCGCTCTTCCTGGCACCCGCGGGATCAGGCCGGGAAAGGCCATTTCCGGATGTGCGTTCTTAAAATTTCCACCGACCACGTGGATCACACGCGGACCAGCCTGGTGCACGATGGACCACCCGGCCATGGGGCCGACCAGCGCGGAAACGTAGGAGTCGGCCCCCGGGAGGGGGCCGCTCGAAAGGCCGATGCTGCACATCTGGTGCCTGGCGGCGTGGCCCCCGCGAACACCGGCGCGGCCGGTGCGCGTCAGCCCGGCTTCTTGAACTTCGCCCCGAGCGCGGCGCAGACCTCGGGCGGTGCGTAGCGGGTCACGTCGCCGCCGTGGCTCGCGATCTCACGAACCAGCGAAGCGGAGATGAATCCGTGCGCCGTGCGCGCCGGCAGGAAGATCGTGTCGACCTCGGGGCAGAGGTCTGCGTTGGCGTGCGCGATCTGAAGCTCGTATTCGAAGTCCGTCGCCACGCGGAGGCCCCGCACGATGACGCGAGCGCCGACCTTCGTGCAGTAGTTGATGAGGAGCCCATCAAACGAGTCGACGCGCACGTTGCCGAACTTGGACGACACGCGGCGCACCAGGTCGAGCCGCTCGTCGAACGAGAAGAGCGCGTTGCGCGTGGGATGAACCCCGATGGCGACGATGACGTCGCTGAAGATCGACGACGCGCGCTCGATGAGGTCGAGGTGACCGAAGGTCACCGGATCAAAGCTGCCGGCGTAGACGGCGACGCGCGCGATGGGGGCCGTCACGGGGCCTTCTTCTCCTCGGCCTTCTTGGCCGCAGGCGCCGGCTTCGCGGCGGGGGCTTCGCCCTTCGGCGCGGGCTTCGTGACGTCGCCCTTCGTGGGCTTCGCCGCCGGTTTCGGCGGCGTCTTGTCGGCCGGCGCCGGGGTCGTTGGGAAGAGCTCCGGTGCCTGCGGCACGGGCGGCGCGGCCGAAGGCGCACCCCGGCGCGACGCCGGCCCCAACGTGACCGGATCGGGCTCGAGCCACATGAAGCGGCCGTCGTCGCCGAAGGTCAGGCGGAACTCGGCCAAGAGGCCCGACCCGACGACGCCGTCGAGATCGACGTCGATGCTCTGCTGCGCCGGGCCCGGCGGCGCGCCTTGCACGGCGGGCACCTGCGGGAGGTCGAAGGCGCCGAGCTTGAAGGTCGGCACGGGGCCCGTGCGCATGTTGGGCAGGTTCGGATCGCTCGAGAGCTTGGCGATGTCGACGCCCGCCTTCTTCCACGCCGCGTCCGACAGCGAGAGCGGGAACGGAAACGCCGAATCGACGAGGTAGGCGCCGTTGCCGTCTTCCTTCGCGGAGAGCGCGGCGCGGAGCAACATGCCGCCGCCGCGGACGTACCAGAGCGGAATGCGGCTCCCGTCGGGCGGCGCCGGCGGTGCGCTCCGACGCACGACGAACTGATCGCCCCGCCGGTCGAGCGTGGCGTGCATGCGGCGCAGGACGTTGACGCCGAGGAGCGCCTTGATGTTGCCGCCGAGCTGGCGCGAGATGGGCGCGAGATCTTGCGTGATGGCCGGCACGTCGGTCACCTCGAGGCGGTCGCCGAAGCGAAGCGTCACCCACGCCGGCTCCTTGCGAGAGTTGGAGTCGATGACGACCTCCGACGTTCCCGTCGCGACGAGCGCGAGGATGTGCTCGCCGTTGAGCTCGCAGGGCACCACGAGCGCCGGGCCGGCCTTCGGCATCTCGACGGCGGCGACGAGCCCGCCTTCCACGCTGAAGGGCTTGCGCGTCGTGCCGCCGGACCGCGCCAGCGTGGCGATCTGCCGCGCCCAGGGATCTTTGACGGCGGGATCGCGGAGCAGCGTCTCGAGCGCGTCGGCGGCCGCTTCCACGTCGCCGGCGTACCAATGGGCGCGCCCGCGGAGGCCCAGCGCGTCGGCCGAGGTCATGCCCTCCGTGAGCTTCGCCGCCTTGCCGTATTCGAGTCGCGCCAGCGCCAAGCGCGCCGACAGCATGCGGATGTCCGGGTCGCTGGGCGCCGCCTCAAAGGCCGATTGGGCGGCTTGCGACGCGTCGTCAAAATCGCCGGAGCGATAGCTCGCCTGCGCGCGCGTGAACCATTTCTCTGCCAGAGGCGTTCGGTTGGGGCCTTCGGCTTCGCCGGCGGGGCCGCAGTGGTTGAGCGCCATGGTGAGGACGACGCCGGAGAGGAGAGGCGAGGAGAGCTTCATGATGGCGACTCTGAGATCGGGCAGCGGGGAGGGAGAGGAGATCAGCTTGGTTTTGGCGCGCGGTCGGGCTGGTCGGAGGCCTGGTCGGCGTGCTCGCCGGCGTGCTCGTCGGGGATGGGGGAAACGGTCAGGATCCGGTCGGTCCTAAGCTCGCGTCGCCCTCGACCAGGCAGCTGATAGCCGATCACCCGCGGGGGGTCGAGATCGGTCCGCAACTCGGTGAAAACCATGTCGAGCGCCTCCGGTTTGCGGCGGCTGGGGCGATACACCGTTCGCACCGGGGCGCCGCGCTCAAGGGCCGCGCTGCAAGCCTCGACGATGGCCGTGCGGGCCATGCGTTCGGCGATGCGCACCTCCCATAGATCGCGGGCGCTCACCGGTGCGAGGACCTTCACCGTCTCCTCGAAGACGCGCCGTAGCGCCGCCACGTCGTCGCCGGCGCGGTGGGCCTTGGGCCGCACGATGCCGAAGTGCGCACACAGGGACTCCATCGAATGGCTCGAGAGCGCGAGGGCGCGGCGCGCGAGGATCAAGGTGTCGAGGTAGTGGCCCGCGCGCGTTTGCCGACCGGCGCGCACAAGCTCCATCTCGAGGAAGCGCACGTCCCAGGAGGCCGCGTGGGCCACGAGAATCGCGCCGTCGAGCAGCGCCTCCACGTCGGTCACGACGTCGTCGAAAGGGCGCGCTCCCGCGAGCATCGCGCGCGTGATGCCGTGGACGTGTTCGTTGCCGATGCTGGTCTTCTCGGCGAGCTCCGCCTCCGTGAAGGGGCAGACCAACGTCTCGAGGCGGGCTTGCACCTCGCCGCCCACCACGCGTTCGAGGCACAGCTCGATGACGCGATGGCGCGCGACGTCGAGGCCGTCCATTTCGAGATCGACGAAGAGCAGTGGCGCTTCTGCGAGCGGCACGTCCCAGGGCGGGCCCGCCGGCGGCGGGGCCGTTCGGTCTTTGCGCCCGTCGGTCAATCGCGCTCGAGGAGCATCGCGATGCCTTGACCGACACCGATGCACAAGGCGGCCATGCCGCGCCGCGCGCTGCGCGCCTTCATGGCCCACGCGAGCGTGCCGAGGATGCGCGCGCCGCTCGACCCGATGGGGTGCCCGAGCGCAATGGCGCCGCCGTTGACGTTGACGCGGGTCGCGTCGAGCTCGAGGCCGCGGATGCACGCGATGGACTGGGCCGCGAAGGCTTCGTTGAGCTCCACCAGGTCGAGATCAGCGCTGGTCCACCCGGCGCGCGCGAGAGCCTTCTTTCCCGCGGGGATCGGGCCTTCGCCCATGAGCCGCGGCGCAACGCCCGCCGTCGCGAAGGCGACGACGCGCGCCAGCGGGGTGAGCTTCTCGCGCTTCACGACCTCCTCCGAGACCACGAGCACCGCGGAGGCACCGTCGTTGATCGGCGAGCTGTTGCCGGCGGTGACGGTGCCGCCCTTTCGGAAGACCGCGGGGAGCTTGGCGAGCGCGTCCATCGTGACGTCGGGTCTCGGGCACTCGTCGGCGCCCACGACCACGGGCTCGCCCTTCTTCTGCGGGATCGACACCGGCACAAGCTCGCTTCCAAAGGCGCCCTCGCCCACGGCGCGGCCCGCCTTCTGCTGCGACTCCATGGCGAAGCGATCTTGCTCTCCCCGCGTGAGCTTCCACTTCTCGGCGACGTTCTCCGCCGTCTCACCCATCGAGTCGAGCGTCATGCGCGCCGCGAGCCTGGGGTTCTCGAAGCGCCAGCCGAGCGTGGTGTCGACGAGCACCGGCGGCGTCCGCGAGAAGGCTTCGTCGGGCTTGCGCATCGCGAAGGGCGCGCGCGTCATGCTCTCGACGCCGCCGGCAAGGACGACGTCGGCGTCACCGGTCCAGATGCGCATGACCGCGTCGGTCACCGCTTCGAGGCCCGAGCCGCACAACCGGTTCACCGTGACCGCAGGGATCGTCTCCGGAAGACCCGCGATGAGCGCGGCC
Organism: Myxococcales bacterium; assembly: GCA_016703425.1. Classification (NCBI taxonomy): domain Bacteria; kingdom Pseudomonadati; phylum Myxococcota; class Myxococcia; order Myxococcales; species Myxococcales bacterium. The sequence goes on along the minus strand of JADJCA010000008.1, from coordinate 432,375 downwards.
ATGCGCGCCACGTTCCGGTTGTCTTCGCCGGCCTGGTTGGTGGCGCCGAAGATGACGTGATCGATGGACGGCGCGACGGCCGGCGTCCGCTTGAGCAGCGCCTCGATGAGGTGGGCCGCCAAGTCGTCGGGCCGAACGCTCGCGAGGGCGCCCTTGTATTTGCCGATGGGCGTTCGCACCGCGTCGACGAGGAACGCTGTCTTCACGGCGTTCATCGCGCACCCCCTCTCGCGGCGGGTCCGAGCGTCGGCACGCCGTCCTTCCAGACGTAGAAGCCTTGGCCGCTCTTCTTCCCGAGCTTGCCTGCGCGCACCATCGTGCGGAGCAGCGTCGGCGCGCGGAACTGTTCGCCGACCTCCTTCGTCAGGTGATCGAGGATCGCGAGCCGCACATCGAGGCCCACGAGATCCGTCAGCTTGAGCGGCCCCATGGGGTGGCGGTAGCCAAGCTCCATGGCGCGGTCGATGTCGGCGGCGTTGGCTACGCCCGACTCGAGCATCCGAATCGCTTCGGCGCCCAAGATGACGCCGAGGCGGCTCGTGGCGAAGCCCGGCGAGTCGTTGACGACGATGGGCGTCTTGCCGAGGAGCTTCGCGTAGCCGAGGGCGCGCTCGACGGCGACGTCGCTCGTGGTGAGACCGCGCACGATCTCCAAGAGCTCCATCACGGGCGGCGGATTGAAGAAGTGCATGCCCACGGTGCGCTCGGCGGCACCGAGCCGCGTGCCCAGCTCCGTCAGCGAGAGCGACGAGGTGTTCGACGCGAGGAGGCAGTCGGCCTTCGCCGTCGCCATCGCTTCCTTGAAGACGGCGAGCTTGAGCTCCATCGACTCGGGGACCGCTTCGATGATCAGGTCCGCGCCGTTGGCGGCGGCCCCGAGCGACGCTTGCGGCTCGAGCTGCGCGAGCGTCTTGTCCTTCGCGTCGGCCGTGAGCTTGCCTTTCTGGACGAGCTTCTCGAGCTGCGCGCCGATGTCCGCGATGGCGCGTTCGGCGCGGCCCGCCTCGGCGTCGAAGAGCCGCGTCTTGAGACCGGCTGCGGCGGCGATCTGCGCGATGCCGCGACCCATGGTGCCGGTGCCGATGACGGCGACGGCGGTTCCCTCAAGGTTCATGCTCGAGCCGTAGCGCGAGCTGGGCTCCGCGGGAAGTCGCTCGGCGCGTGCCCTCGTGCGACGCCTCCGGTGGCAAGACGGCGAGCTAACCCACGAGGACGGCGCCGCCGTTCACGTTCAGGATCTCACCGGTCATGAAGTTCGCCATCTCGCTGGCGACGAAGGCGATGGGGCCGGCGATTTCCTCCGGCGTCGCCACGCGACCGACGGGGATCTGTTTTTCGACCCACGCGCGCGTGGCGGCGTCGCTGAGGGCAGGCTCCGTCATGGGGGTCCGCACCCAGCCCGGCGCCACGCAGTTGACCAGGATCCCGTGGGGCGCCAGCTCCGTCGCGAGGCTCTTGGTCAAGCTGATGACGGCGCCCTTGGTGGCCGCGTAGTGGGCGTGCTCCGCTTCGCCGCGCTGACCTGCGGTGCTGGCGACGAAGACGATGCGGCCCGCGCGACGCGGCTTCATGCGGCGCACGGCGGCCCCGCTCACGCTGAAGACGCCGCGCAAGTTGGCGTCGAGCATCTCGTCGTAGTCGCCCTCGGTCATGCCTTCGATGGGGGCGCCCTTCCAGATGCCGTGGTTCAAGACGAGGACGTCGAGCGGGCCGAGGGCCGCTTCGAAGTCGCTGACGAGGGTCTCGCCGGCTTCCCAAAGCGAGAGATCCGCGCGAAGGGCCGCGGCGCTCCGGCCCAAGGCGCGAGCGCCTTCGACGACGGCCGCCGCGCCCGCCGCGTCGCCCTTGTAGTGGACGCCGACGTCGGCGCCGAGCTTGGCAAAGAGCGACGCCGAGGCCGCACCGATGCCCTTGCTCGCGCCGGTGACGAGGACGCGCTTGCCGCTGAAGTTGAGCAGGTCGAGCGGCATCATGCCGCGTCTTCGTCGTCTTTGCTCTTGGCCGCCAGCGCGGCGCCGCACTTGCACTTCTTGGGGACGTGATTCTTGTGGTACGCGCGCTCGCACCGCGTGCAGAGCCGCGCGTCGGGCTCGAACGAGATGATCTTGTCGGAGGCCGCGCAGCGAAGGTCCATGATCTGGAGCGGGTTGAGCTTCACGACCTCACCCTCGATGCCTTCGGCGGAAGCCGTGATGCGTTCGCGGACGTCGTCCCCGAGGTCGACCACGTCAGGAACGCGGGCCTTCGCTTCCTTCGCGATGGCCGCCGCCGCGGGGCCGTGGCTCGCGATGCGGACGGTGATCGAAAAGGGCACCGTGGCTTCGTCTTTTCCCGCCACGACCAGCGCTTCGAGGCCTGAGTCCCAACGAATCGATTCGACCTCGTGCCACGGCATGCGGCGCGTCGACGAGCCCTTGTCGATGGCCAAGCCGCCGTCGCCTACGCGGAGGCCGGGCTCGCCGCTCGTGCCGAACCAGAACGCGCCGCCGATGAGCGCCGTGCCGCTCGCGAGCAGCCACGGGATGAACTTGTACGGCTCGTCGACCTTGAGGCTGCCGAACTGCCCGTACGCGCCGGCCCCTGCCAAGAGAGCGCCGAGCCCACCTAAGACAGACACCACCTTCGGGCTGCCGGAGCTCTTGGGGTAGTAGCGGCGTTCGAGCCGCTCGCGCTTCGATTTCGCCTTCGCCATGGGGCCCGAACCATAAGGCAAACCGCGCCCCGTTGGAATCGCCTCGCGGGGCGCGGCGTGGAGGTCCTCCCAATTCGGAGACGTGCCAGGTCCCGGTACGTCGACGCTACTTCGACAGCAGGCCGAGCGCCTCGCGGACCAAGACGTCGAGCGGCTGATCCAACCTCGGGCCGAGCTGGGACACGGCGCGCTCGGCTTCTGCGGGCCGGTACCCCATGCGCGTGAGCGCCGAGAGCAAGACCTCGGAGGGCCCGCTTGGCGGCGCCGCCGCCGGTCCCGCCGCCGGACCCTTCGCGTCCTGTTTCGTGACGGGGACCGACTCAAGCTTTCCCTCGAGCTCGAGGAGCAAGCGCTCGGCGGTCTTCTTTCCGATGCCGGGCACCCGCGTGAGCATCGCCGCGTCCTTCAGGGCGACGGCCTTGGCCAGCTCCGCCGTTGGCAGGGCGCTCATGATTTGAATGGCCGTCTTGGGGCCGACGTTGGAGATGCCGATGAGGGTGCGGAAAGCGATGCGATCACCCTCGGTGGCGAAGCCGAACAAGATGAGCGCGTCTTCGCGGGCGTGCGTGTGGACGAAGAGCGTGACGTTGCCCGCTTCGTCGGTCCGCGCCCGGCCCACGGTGCCGAGCGGCGCCATGAGGTCGTAGCCGACGCCGTGAACGTCGACGAGGAGGTTCCCGTCGTCTTGTTGCTCCGCTTTCCCCGTCAGTCGCCCAATCACCGCGCCACCCGTTTGCTCGGCCGTTTTTCGTCGCTCGAGCCGCGCCGCCTCCGCTCTGGTCGGCGCCGCGCGCGAGCGATGGTACCCTACACGTCCCATGGCGGCCTCGCCCGAGATTCCCTTCGGCCTCATGCAGCAAAAGAAGGACGCGGCCGTGGGGACGGACTTCGCGGAGTTCTTGGCGTGGCTCGCCAAGGCCACGGGGCTTCCCATCAAGGCGAAGCCGGCGGCCACCTACGAAGAGCTCGACCGCATCGTGGCCTCGGGGGAGGCCTTGCTCGCGTGGGTCCCGCCCATCGTGTTCTTGCGGCTCGATCGCATCGGCGCGGCGACGCCGCTCGTCACGCACACGCGCGCCGCTGGCGTCACCTACGAGTCGGTGCTCATCGTCAACACGGCGTCGGCGATCCGCGCGCTTGATTCGCTCCGCGGCACGCGCGCCGCCTGGGTCGATCCGTGGAGCGCCGCCGGGTACGTGCTGCCGCGGCTCAAGCTCGCCACGCTCGGCATGGACCCGCGCGAGACCTTCAAGGAAGAGCGCTTCGCCGGCTCCCACGACGCGGCGGTGAAAGCCGTGCTCGACGGCAGCGCCGACGTCGCCGGCACCTACGCGCGTCGCGACGCCGACGGTCGCTTGGTGCGCGGCGGATGGACCGAGATGGCCGAGGCCGACGGGCAGATCCACATGCTGACGACCTTCGGGCCCATTCCGAGCGATCTCATCGTGGCCCACAAGACGCTGCCGGCGCCGACGAAACAGGCGGTGACGAAGGCGCTCTTGTCGTCCCCCGAAGGCCCCATCGGGCCCCTCGTGCGGAAGATCTTTGGCGTTCAAAAGTTTCGGCAGGGTGGCCTTCCGAGCTTCGGAGCCTTGCGGCGCGCCATCGACGGCGCCGTAGCGCGCGGCCTCTTTCCCGGGGCGAGGTGAGCGCTCCGCCGGACGAAGGCGACTCGGAGTCGAAGCGGAGCACAGCGCCGCCGCCGCCCGCGTCGTCGGTGGAGCAACGTCCCAGCAATACGGAACCGGGTCTCGCGACGGGCGCAGGAGAGTCGAACCGCGGCCTCTGGGTGCTCGTCGCGGGCCTCATCGTCCTTTCGTCGTCGGCCCTCGTCTTCGTTGCCTCGACGAAGCGACTCGTGAACAGCTCGGCCGTCGGGGAAGCGACGCAGATGGTTCAACTGATCCGCGTCGCTCAGGAGTCGTACCGAGCGGAGAAGGGCCACTACGCGAACGTTTCGGCGACGCTCGACGAGCGCCTCTGTCCTCTGGCGCCGGTGAACGGCAAACCCGTTCCTTGGGACTCCAATTGTCCCGGTGGCGGGAGCGAGGCTTGGAGTGTCTTGCCCCTCCACGTCGAAGGGCCCCTCCGCTTTCGCTACGCGAGCGTCGCCGGCAAGGTCGGACAGGACCTTCCGCGCTCGCCGACGGGCATGCCCCGAGCCGCGGATTTCGGCGGCAGCGGCAAAGGGCTCAACGACTGGTTCGTCTCATCGGCCAAGGGCGACACCGATGGCAACGGCGCCTACGTCTTCGTCGTGGCTACGTCGTGGTCGAACGCCGTCTTCGTCGACAACGAAGGCGAATAGCTCGCCGGGCGCAAGGCTAGAGACCCCTCACCCAAACCCCGGCGCGTACGTGTTCGCGAAGCGCGCTGGTGCCACGTAGCCGAGCGCCCTGAGCTTCGCTTCCTCGTCGACGAGGGCCGCTGCGCCAGCGGCGTCGTTGGCGACGACGCCCGCTTGCCGTCGCGCGATGGCGCCGAAGGCCACCATCTGGCCCCCATCAAAGAGCTCGGCGGCCTCGGCCAGGAGTCGCTCCGCGTCGCTCGTGCGACCGCGTTGCGCGAAGACCGCCGCGAGGATCATTCGACTGGCGGGAATGGAGAGCGGCATGCCCTCCTTCTTGAGTCGCAGCGCCAGCTTCTCGGCCTCAACGAGCAGCGCCTCGCGGTTCTTCCGCCGCTTGGCCCCCATCGCGACCAAGAGGCGCGCTTCGGTCCACCAGAGGTCGACGCGCTCCTGTTGAATCTCCGACAGCGGCGACTCTTTGAGCGCCTGCACGAGCAGGCGTCCTTGCGCCGGCAAGCCTTCGTCGGAGAGCGACGCCGACTCGTCGCCGAAGGCGTCGCGGTAGAGCGCGATGTTGGCGCGCGACATGAACGCGTGGGTGCCCCGAAGATCGAGCTCCGCGTCTTCGTGCTGGGCCTCATCGCGTGTGGCGTCATCGAGCTGCGCCATGGCGCCGTCGACATCGTCATCGGCGAGCCAGGCGCCGATGAGGTGCCCCGTTCGAAGGCCGTAGAGCGCGTAGAGGTTGCCGCGCTCCTGCGCCTCCCTTAGGTGCACCGGCAGCTTGGCCCGGAGCTCCTTGATGTTTCCGGTGAAGAAGAGCGCGCGCATCGACAAGAGCACCGCGATGTCGAGCTCCGTCTGCGCGCCGATGCAGCGCTCGCGGAAGATCGCTTCGGCGCGCGACGCGTCGCGCAAGATGGAGCCGTAGCGTCCCCAGAGATAAGCCGCGAAGGCTCGCGCCAGCGACACGACGCCTTGCGCGTGCGCGTTGCGCTGTTCGTTGGCGAGGACCTCGGCGCGGCGGAGCAGATCTTCGACCTCGGCCTCACCGCCTTGCCCCATGGCGGCGAGGTACGCCGCTTCGAGCGACAGCGCTCGGCCCACGCGCAGCGCGTCGCCGGCGGCCAGGGCCCGCAAGAGGCCCTGCGTCTGGAAGTCGCTGCCGCGCGTCGGATCGACGGTGCCAAGGCCCAGGCCCACGGACCAGCAGACATCGATGCGAACACGCTCGGCGTCGGGCACGAGGCTCGCGTCACGCGCCTTGAAGGAGAGCCCGCGCACCTTGAGCCAGGCGCGGCGTACGAGCCTCGAACGCCACGCGGCCTTGGAGGTCTCGGGAAAACGCAGGCCGAGCCCCTTCAGCACGTTGCGAAAGGCCGACAACCCTTCCTCGACGTGCCCGCTGAGGAGCAGCTGCGTCGCGGCGCGCCGGCGAAGCTCGAGGGCCTCGCTCGTTGACGCGCCTAGCGCCGCCTCGAGGTACATCTCCGCGGCTTCGGCCCCGCGTCCGGCGCTCGCCAGCGCGTCGCCGAGCTTGCGGCGTAGGTCTCGCAGCTCCTCTTCTTGCGGCGTTCTTAAGACGAGCACCAGCCGATAGAGGCGCGCGGCGCGATCGAAGGCGAAGGCCGAGAGCGCTTCCTGCGCTGCGCGCTCCGCGTATTGCGCCGCCTTGTCGGCTTCGCCGGCCCCGCGCCAATGCTCCGCCAGCGCCTCCGGATCGGGTTTGGGCGACGCCTCGAGGGCGACGGCGAGGCGCGCGTGGACGCTTTGTTTCGTCTCCGCGTCGACGTGCGCGAGGACGCTTGAGCGAATCTTGTCGTGGAACGGCTCCAGCGCCTTTTTTCCGGCGAGGGTCGAAGCGCGGACGAAACGACCTGCGCGCAAGGCCGAGACGCTGCGCTCGAACTCCGTCGCGTCTTCGATGCCGGACGCGCGGTCGAGCTCGTCGCGGCCTACCGGATGTCCCGCCACGCTGAGGAGCTCGAGCACGGCCCGCGCCGCCGGCGGCAACATCTGAACGCGAGCCCACAAGGCGTCCTCGAGGCGCGAGACAGCGTGGCCGGTGCCCACGATGGCCGCATGGCGCACCAGCTCTTCGATGAAGAGCGGATGCCCTTGCGCTTCCTTCGCGAGCGATTCGGCGGTGCCGGCGCCGGAGCCTGAGCGAGCCACGAGCTTCTCGGCGAGCTCCAGCGCTTCGGCGGCCGAGAGGCGGCCCAAGGGCACGAGCCGGACCTCGCCTGGCAACATTGCGCCGCCGATGTGCAGCTGGCTGATGGGAACGGCGCCGCCGGGGGCCCCTCGCAGCGTCAGCAAGAGGAGCATCGGCGGCGCGCTCGGCACGCGCATGACTTCGCGGAGCAGCGCCATGCTGTCGGCGTCGGCCCACTGCAAGTCATCGATGATGACGACGAGGTCGACGAGCGTCGTCAGGCTCTGGAACAGCTCGCGGAGCGCGCCGAAGAGGCGTGCGCGCAGCTCCTGAGGGTCGAGCGCCTCGAAGGAGTCGCGGGGCGCGTGGGCGAAGGCCTCGACGCGCCGCAAGACGGGGAACACCTGCGCCAAGAGCGCCGCGCGGGCCGGCAAGAGCGGCTCGACCTCGCGCGTCTTCATGCGCGCGAGGGCTCGACTGAGCGCGTCGATGACGCCGTCCAACGCCTTGTAGGGAACCGACTCGCGCTCGTAACAGCGGCCGCGCAACACGACCGTGGGCTGCGCGTCGGGATCGCCGAGGGCGCCGATGAATCGATCGACGAGCGCCGACTTTCCGACGCCCGACTCGCCGTGCACGTAGACCGTGACGGCCTTGCCGCTCCGCACCATTTCCCACGACTGCTCGAGCTGCAGCAGCTCCTTGCCCCGTCCGACAAAGGGCACCGTGGTCGACAGCGAGCTCGGCGAGAGGCTCGTGGCGCGGATGATCCCTTCGATGCCCAGCCGTCTTGCGACATCGGCGCCGGTGGCACGGCGCAGCGGGTCGAAGCGCAAGAGCTCGCTGGCGAGCGCGTCGAGATCCGCTGGGATCGACGCGTCGAGGGCGCGCGGCGGATCGGGCTCGCGCATCTGTTTGTGCATGAGCACCGTGATGGGCGTGCCGTCGAACGGTAGCCGGCCCGTCAGCGCTTCGTAGAGCACCACGCCCACGGCGTACCAATCGGCCTCCGGTCCCACAGGCTTGGACGCGGCCTGCTCCGGCGCCATGTACGCCGCCGTGCCGACGATGCTGTTGTCGGTCGGTTCCGTGGCCCGCTGCGACTCGGACACGAGACCAAAGTCCAGAATGACCACGCGGCCCTCGCGCGTGACGAGGACGTTCGAGGGCTTGATGTCGCGATGGACCTTGCGCGCCGCGTGGAGGTGCACGAGGCCTGCCGTGAGCTCGGCGAGGCTCGCGCGGAGCCGTTGCTCGTCAAAGGCATGACGCGGCCGCCCGTCGGAGCTCGGTTTTCCCGTGAGCCGCATCGGCGGCTGCGTAGACGGCGGGGCCTTCGCCGCGTCGGCCCAGTCGATCATCGTCTCGTCGTCGGGGTCCACCTCGCGGGGCCCCGTCGTGCCTGGTATCGGCCTCGTGTACGCGAGGAAGTCGACGCCGGCCACAAGCTCCATGGTGAAGAACCACTGACCGTTCTCCTCGAACAGCTCGTGGAGCGTGATGAGGTTCGGGTGCACGAGATCCTGCAGCGACCGAAACTCGGTCTTGAAGCGGAGAAGCGACGACGCGTCGAGGTCGCGCAAGGTCTTCAGCGCCACCCGCGTGTTGCGCTCCGTGTCGAGCGCCTCGTAGACCACGCCCATGCCGCCGGCGCCGACGCGCCGGATGAGCTGAAATCGCGACGAGATGGCCGGCAGCGCCACGGGATCAGGAGTCTACCTCTACCTTTGGCCAAAAACCGGGTAGTCATGATCGCGTCATGGTCCCCTGGCTCATGAAGGCGGCTGCCGTCGCCGTGTTCTCCAAGGTCCCTCACGGTGACAAGCTCGCGGCCTTCGCACGAAGGCGCATCACGGGGAGCCTCGCCTTTCCGAAGCGGATGGCCGCCGGCAAGTGCGATCGAGCGCGGCTGCACGTGCAACATTTTCTCGACCACGCAGGCCTCGCTCGAGTCCCGGAGGGGTTTGTCGCGCTGGAGCTCGGCACCGGCTGGTTTCCCATCGCCCCCGTGTGCGTGGCGCTCATGGGCGCCGACCGTGTCTACACGGTCGACGTGACGAGCCACCTCGAGTGGCCCCAGCTCGCGCGCACGCTCTCCGTGGCGCGAGAGATCGTCGTGGCCGGCGACGTGCCCGGCATCGGCACCGAACGGGTGGGCCTCCTCGACGTCGCGCTCTCGACGCGCAACGTCGACGCGGCGCTCGACACGCTCGGCATCGAGCGCGTCATCGGTGACGCGAGCACCATCGCGCTTGACCGGCCCGTCGACCTCTTCTTCTCCAACAACACGCTGGAGCACATCCCGAACGAGGCGCTCCTTCGCATCGCCGAGCGCTTTCACGCCCTCGGCAGCGAGCGGGCCGTCATGAGCCACTGGATCGACATGTCCGATCACTACGCGGCCTTCGACCGGCGCATCGGGCCCTTCAACTTCTTGAAGTACCCGAGCGCCGTCTTCTCGTACATGAACGGCTCGCTGCACTACCAGAACCGCCTCCGCCATTCGGACTACCAAGCCATTCATCGCGCGGCCGGCTGGCGCCTCGTCGTCGACGAGCCGACGCGGGGCGAGGCGACCGACCTTCGGGCCCTCGACCTCGCGCCCGAGTTCTCGAAGTACGCGGAGGACGATCTCCTCGTCTACGAGGCGTGGATGGTCAGCGCCAAGGGCGAATCGCCGCGTTGACGCGACGGCGATGCTCGGCTTCGGCCGCGAGCACGCTCAAGGCGACTTGCGGCGCGGACGTCCGCGCGGCGCGCCGCCATCGCCAAAGAGCGACAGCGTCTCGCCTTGCGGGGCCGCCGCTCGCGCCGGCCCCGCCGGTTCCTTGCCGCCGTCGCCATCGGGCGCCCCGTCGTTGACCGGCGCTGCGCACTCCGGCCCCTCGTGCCTTGGGTCGTTGACGAAGGTGGACACGCGGGTCGCGACGAAGGCCGGCGCGCGCTCGAGCATCTCGGTCAACCACGGCGCGGGGTCGCGCTCCTTCGAGAGCCACGCGTCGAAGCGCTCGGCGCCCACCACGAGCGGCATCCGATCGTGCACCTCCGCGATGGCGCCCTTCGCCGGACCGGTGACGATGGCGCAACTCTCCACAACGGCGCCACCGGCGAGCCTCGTGGTCTCCCAAATGCCGGCCAGCGCGAAGGGGGCACCGTGCGCAAACGCGATGCGGTACGGCGTGTTCTTCGCGCCAGCGCGACCGCGCTTCCACTCGTAGAACGCGTCGACGGCGACGAGGCATCGACGCTGTCGCGCGGCGGCGGCAAAGATCGGCTTCTCGAGCAGCGTCTCGGCCCGCGCATTGATGTGCTTCGCGCCTGACGTCACGTCCTTGTCCCAAGGAGGCAGAAGCCCGAAGCGCGCGAAGCGCAGGGTGCGCGCTCCGCGCGCCTCGCCGACAACCATCGGCAAGGGCTGCGTCGGCGCGATGTTGTAGCGCGCCACGAGCTCCGGCATCTCCGTCAAGCCGAAGACGTCGGCGATTTCCTCCGGTGAGGCCGTCAGGCTCGCGCGTCCGCACACGGATGACAGCGTAGGCGATCTGACGAGTTAGTCGACTTGGGGCGGCGCGCTACCGCGCGAGGCATCGGTGTTCTATAGGAGCGCGATGCAAGTTCGTCTCGGCTCCGCCGGCAAGCTCGGCCTCCTTCTCGGCCTGGTCGCCACCCTCGTGGCTTGTTCCAGCGCCGACGCCACGGCCCCGAGCGGCGGTGCCACCGACGGTGGCGTCGCGGAAGCGCCCGGCGACGCGGCCACCGCCACGTTGCCCGATGGCGCGCTCGCCAACGTCGCGTCGTGCGCGCCGGCCGGCACGACGGGCACCAAGGAGCTCGATTGCGAGGGCTTCACGCTCAAGCTCAGCGTGCCGGCGTCGTGTCCCAAGGCCGGCTGCGGATTCATCCTCGACCTCCACGGGGCGCTCATGAGCGCCGATCTCGAAGACGCGCACACGGAGCTGCGCTCGCGCGCCGGCGCCAAGGGTTACGTGGTCGCGCAGCCGACGGCGCCGACGCATACCTTCTCGGGCCTCACGGGGCCGCAATGGTTCAATGAGCACGACGACGCCCTCTTTCGTCTCGTCACCGCGCTCCTTCGCGATCTGTCGATCGATCGCTCGCGCGTTCACGCCACCGGGTTTTCGCAGGGTGGCTTCGCCACGCTCCGCCTCCTGTGCGCGCACGCCGACACCTTCGCGTCGGTCGCGCCGGGCGCCGCCGGGGTCGACGGCTGTCCCCTCGACGCGAACATCGTCGCCGGTTGCCCCTTCGGCGCGGGGAAGACGCCGTCGCGACCGCTCGACGTCCTCTTTCTGTATGGCACCAAGGACGCCATCGTTCCGAAGGCGTGCGCCGAGCAAGCCGTGAACGCCATCGTGAAAGGTTTCGCCATGGGCGCTGCCACGGCGCTCACCAGCGGTGCCGGCTTCGAGCGAAAGCGCTACAGCGGCTCGGGCGTCGTCCTCGAGACGTTGGCCCACGATTATCAAGCCCGCGGAAGCCTCGGCGCCATCAACGGCGGTCACTGCGTTCCCGGCAGCAAAGCGAAGACCGGCGGCGTTTGGGATGACCTTGCCTGCGCCGGCGCCTCGGGCTTCGTTTGGGGCGAAGAGGTCCTCAAGTTCTTCGAAGCCCACCCCAAGTGACGCGTTCTCGGGCCCGCGGGGAATCTTCCGCGCCGCCCGCGCGTTCGCGTTCGGGCCTTGGTCTTTCCATCGCCGCCGGCGGCCGCTCGAGGCCGCTCTCCTCGGCCGATCTTCGAAGGACGCTCGCGAGTCGGGGCGGCCTTCTTGTACTCTCTGGACCCTTCCGCATGCGCCTTGCCTTCCTCGCCGTCGTCCCCGTCGCCGCCCTCAGTCTCTTGGGATGCGGGACCGCTCGCTTCGGTGCGGTCTATCCGGCGCGCCCGCCGGCGTCCGCCGCCGGTCCGCTCGCCGATCCGGCGCCGGCGCGCCTCGTGGCTCACATCAGCGTCACGGCGACGGCCCTCGCGAGCGCGCTCGAGGAGGCCGTTCCTGCGAAGGGGGAGGGAACGTTCCGTCTCTTGGCGGGCGACCGCAAATACACGTGGGAGCGAACGCCCGTCGCCTTGTCGTTTTCACAGGGGCGAATCGTGCTTGACACCCGCGTGACGGCGAAGGTCGACCTCCCCGTTTCATCGGTTGTCGTTCCCATGGAGCTGCGCGTCTTTGCCGAGCCAGTTGTCAGCACCGAGTACGCCGTTCGCATTCAATCGAGGGAGGTGAAGGTGACCTCGTCGGACCGACGCCTGACGGTCGCCGACTCGACCATCGTCGCCCTCGACACCATCGGCAAGGAGATCGAAGGCCGCGTCAAGGAGTTCCGCTACGACCTTCGTCCCCTCGTGGCCACGGCGCACGACCGCGTGAAGCTGCCGTTTGAGTTCCCCCTCGGTGACGCCAAGGGCTGCGCCGAGCTCCGTGTGCTGGGCGTGGAAGCGGGCCCGACGATCCTCGCCGACGGCATGGAGAAAGACCTCGCGCTCATCGTCGCGCCGCAGGTCACCTTGCCGTGCGCATCGGCGAAGGACTCAGCGGAGCTGCCGCCGCTGGCGAACGTAGCGACGCTCGTGCCTGGGCCGTTCACCGTCACCGTGCCCATCGCCGCGCGCTACGACGAGCTCACCAAGGCCATGAGCATGACCTTCGAAGGAGGAAAGTACTTCTTCTCGAAGGAGTACCGGAGCTCTACTTGAGCGAGCCCGAGGTCTACGCCGGCGGCGACCAACTCGTGTTGAAGATGCGCATTCGCGGTCCCGTAAAGAAGCTCGGCATCGAGGAAGACCTCGACGGCGAGCTCTTCCTCGCGGGCAAGCCGCAGCTCGCCGACAACGAGCTTACGATCCCCGATCTCGAGCCCACCATCGAGACCAAGAGCTTTCTCCTGAAGCTCAAGGCCATGACCGACGGCGATCGCATTCGCGACGACGCCCGTCGAGCGCTGAGCCTCGACTTGTCGGAGCGTTTCGCCGGGCTCAGGGAGCAGCTCGCCTCTTCGCTCAGCTTCGGCGATCCGAAGGCGTGTTTTCGCGGCGCCGTCGACAAGATCGAGGTCACCGGCATTCACGCCCATGGTACGTATCTGCGCGTGACCGTGGCTCTTACCGGTCGCGCCCGACTCGCGATGCCATGCCCCGGTTGAACCGCACGCTCCTCGGTATCGGCCTCTTGGTGACGCCGCTCTTGGGCTGCTCGTCACGGCGTGCCGTCGAGGTCGTGGCGGGCAAGGACAACACGTGCCTGCGCACCGACAAGGGGCGCATTTACTGCTTCGGCGACGACGCGTACACGCAGACCAAGGATCCGTCGTTCGGCGGGCAACCGGGCAAGCGCACGACACCCCGCCGCGTCGGGACGCTGGAGGGCGCATCGTCTCTGTCGCTCTCCGCGTCGCACGGCTGCGCCGGCATCGCGGGCGGCGGCCTCCGGTGTTTCCTCGACGTCGACCTCGAGCCGGCTTCCCTTTCGGGCGCGGATGTTCGCAGCGTTCACGCTTTCTTGGGCGGCGTCTGCGCGGTCACGTCTGCCGGCGAGCTCAAGTGCTTCCGCGCCGAACATCGCGCGCTGCCGAAAGACGTCGCGGACGTCCCCGCGTCTGTGAGCGGCGTCGTCGCGGCGGCCGCCGGCGAGCGCCACGTCTGCGTCCTCCAGCGCGACGGAACCGTTGGCTGTTTCGGCGACACGCGCGTCGCGCAGCTTGGGCCCAATTCGCTCGCGCCCGATACGAAGGCGAGCTCCTTCTTGAAGCTCGACGCGCTCAAGGACGTCACCGCGCTCGCCACCGGACAAGCGCACACGTGCGCGCTCAAGAAGGACGGCACGGTGGTCTGCTGGGGCATGAACGACCTCGGCCAACTCGGGCGGACGCCGCCGCTCGGCGGCGGTGGCGACGGCGCCCTCGTTGCCGTGGCTGGCCTCACCGACGTCGTCGCGATCGGGGCCGGCTACTACCACACCTGCGCGGTTCATCGAGACGGCGGCGTGAGCTGCTTCGGCAGCAACCATCAGGGTGAGCTCGGGCGGCCCGCCGCGAAGCCTCCTCAAGTGAAGCCGGAGCGCGTCCCCGGGATCACGTCCGCTGTGCAGGTGGCCTGCGGCGAGTGGCACTCTTGCGCCGCCCTGCAGAGCGGCTCCGTCATGTGCTGGGGCAAGAACCACCGCGGCCAGCTCGGCAACGGCACCAACGTCGATTCGCACCGTCCCGTCGAAGTGAAGTTGCCCTAGTGTCCTGAGTCAGAAGTTTGCTCGCCGAATCTCGCGCCCCCTCGTCGAGCGAGGGGCGCGAATTCGTCGGCCAAAGTCACAGGTGTACTCGGTTCCTGTCCTTGTTCGACGTGTGGTGAATCTCTGATTCACCACACTAGCCGCGGTCGCGGCGGCGCTCTCGCGTCGCCGCTCAGCGCGCGCGCGGGATCAGGTGCAGCTTGCTCTTCGCGCCGAAGCGCGCCCGCATGAGCCCCGGTGAGATTGGTAGCGGAGCCTTGGTCACGGCGCGCTGGAGGGCGCGACGGTGGAGGTTCTTAGGCGCGTCATAGACGAACTGAATCGTCTGCGCCGAAGCGCACGCCGCGTCGACGGGCGCCTCCGGCGCGCCGAGGAAGCCCATCTTGATGCCCATGCCGCAAGGGTCGAGCGCCCCGTGGGCCCCGCCGCCCATGGTCGCCTTTTGGCTCTTCGACAACGTCGACGCCGCCAGGTCGCGCCACGCCGGTGGCGTCACGGGATCGAAGACGCCGGCGACGGCCAGCACCGGCAAGTCCGACGCGACGGGCGCGAAGACGTCGTCGGCCTTGGGGCGAGTCGGCCAGCCCTTGCAGGCGTCGAAGACGGCGTAGACCGAGTCGTCGTTTCGCAGCTCGGGCCGGATCTTGGCCTCCAAGGCCAGCGCTTCGTCGATCGACTCGTATTGCGCGTAGTCGCTGCACACCACCGATTGGAACATGGCCTCGGCCATGCCGGCGGCGTCCGGATCGGGGTCGCTGGCGCCGCGCTTCAGCACCTCGCGGCCGAGATCCGTCGCCGCGAGCGTCTTGTCCTGTTCGGCGAAGTGCGCCTCCTCCGCGGCGGCGACCGCCTTGATCTCGGCGGCGAACTCGCTCTGCGTCATCTTCAGGAGGCGAGTGATGCGGCCCGGCACCTCGCCCGCGAAGCCGTCCGCGTAGAGGTTTTGTTCAAGCTCCATGACGAAGGAGAGAAAGTCGTACGGCTGTCCGTCCAAGACGAACGGCTCCGCGTCCAACTTCTTCTTCGCGTCGGAGAAGGCCTTGTCGAGGTTCGGATAGGTGAGGTTGCACTTCGAATCGTTTGCGCAGGCGGCGAAGATGCGCGCGAAGAGCGTCTCGTAGTTCACGTCACCTTCCGACAACACCTTCGCTTGCGCCGGCATCACGCCGTCGATGATGGTGCCGGCGACGGACGAGCCGTGTCGCCGAAAGATCTCGAGGGCGAGGCGGCTTCCGTACGAGATCGCGTGAAGGTTCATCTTGGTCGCGCCGAGGCCGAGCATGATCTCGTGAATGTCGTCGGCGTTTTCGCGCGTCACGTAGCCGGTCAGGTCGACGCCCGCCTTCTGGTGCCTGGTGCGGCACTTCGTGAGGCCACCCTCGTAGTCGTCAAGCTCCGCCATGGTGCAACCGAGGCGCGGGATCGACCGACCGACGCCGCGTTGATCGACAAGGACGTAGTCCCCGAACTCGAGGAAGCGCGCGACCGTTCGCATGGGTTCCGAGTCTTTGTTTCCAAGAGCCAAGTCGACGGCGAGGCTCTCCGACGGGGCGCCGGGGCCACCGTTCAGTTCGATCGTCGGAGTCCCGCCAGGCTTGCCACGAAAACGGATGGCGTGGACCTTGATGGTTCGGCTGCCTTCTTGGCTCCGGTTCTCGGGAACCACGAGGTCGTAGCAGTCGTAGGTCTTGCCTTCGAGGCTCGTTGGAACCGTGAAACGGCACCCCGTCTTTTCGAGGTTGGTGGGCTTCGTCGCTTCGGCAGCCGGCGGCGTCGCGGCCGGCGCCGCAGCGGGCACGCCGTCGGAGGACGAAGAGCAAGCCGAGGTGATGAGAGCAAGGGTCAGGGCCGAGGCAACGCGCATGGTTCTCCTTCAGCGGATCTCGTGCCAGCCGAAAGGTACGATGCGAGCACCCATTTCGCGGCAAATCAGCGTTGCACAACGACGTCGCGCGTCGCGCCAGCGCGTCACTCGTCTCCGGTCGAGGACGCGCTCACGGCCTTCGACGCGCCACTGGGCAGCGTCGGCGTCAGCGAAACCCGAGCGCGAGACGAAGGGGACGCGCGGTGTTGAGAGGAGACGAGCAGGCATCGAGAAGCCGGTGTCACTTCGAGGCGACGATCCAAATCGAGGACCCCGCGACCTTGGCACCCTATGTGGGATAACCCCGTCGGGACAAATGCGGAGAGCGCTGAACGCCCGGAAATTTGCGTGTGGTTTCGGGGCGCTAATGTAGGCAAATGCGCGCCCGTCGCCGCGGTACGAATGGACTCACCATTGCAGAGTTCCAAGCACGATGCGTCCCGTACAGCTCGGTTCCACCCTCTCGCTGCTCGCCCTCTTCGTGGTTGGCTGCTCCGATCACGTCGAGCGCCTCGATGACGCTCGGCAGGCGAAGAGCGGCTCCGCTGCCGTCGCCGGTGGTACCGGCCTCCCGACGACGCCCAACAGCGGTGTCGTCCCGCCGCTTCCGGGGAGCGGCACCGGCAACCCCGGCGTGCCTGGCCTTCCCGGCACCGGCGGCACCAGCGCAGTCGCGTGTCAGCCCAAAGCGCCGCAGGCTGCGCCCCTGTGGCGTCCGCCGAGCCCGCCCCGTAAGGCGTGCACGCAGCAAGAGGGCGCGGCGGTCGTGTCGTGCATGTTGCAGAAGCAGGGCTGTCAAACGCCGGTCAGCGCGGCTTGCCAATCCTGCGCGATCACCGTCAAGGGCCAGGGCTCCTACTACGGTCCCATCATCGTCGACCCGCAGACGGGCAATGTTGAGATCAACGTCGAGGGCTGCGCGGCGCTCGCCTCGGGCGACCTCACCCAAGCCGGGTGCGGCGGACGTCTTCAGGCGCGCTTCGCGTGCGAAGATCAGGCGTGCGCGCACTGCGGTGCGGCCGATCGGCAGTCGTGCATGGCGGCCGCCGCCGCTGGTCCCTGCTCCGGTCCCGTCAACGCCGCCAAGGGCTGCGAGAGCTTCGCGCAGCAGTGCATGGGGCAAGACGAGATGAGCACGGCCTTCAACCTCGTCGGCACGTTCTGCGGCTGAACGAAATCGAGCGCTGGTCGACTAGGCGTTTACGCGCGCGTCACACGTGGCAGTGACTGGCGCTTCACACTCCGCGCGCGCCACGGCCTTTTTGCGAGGATTCACTGTGGCATCGCGGCTGCACACGCGCCCGCACCATGCCCACCCACTCCCTTTCGTCTCTCTTCGGCGCCGCGGCCTTTTTCGCTTTCGCTTCCGTTGCGTGCGGAGGCTCCACGTCCGCACCGCTCTCGCAGGCGACCGATGATGACGCCGGTACGCCCGCGGCGACCGATGCAGCCTCGCCGACTCCTAGCGTCGATGGCGCGACGCTCCCGACGCCGACGACGATCGATGCGGCGCCTGGCAAGCCGCAGCCCGACATGCGCCTCGACCCCATCGAGGTAGGCCGCGCCTGGACCTACAACGTGAAGGTGCTCGGCTTCTACCCGAGCTGCGAAAACGGTGTCCACACGGCCACGGCGCTGTCCACGAGTCAGAAGGCGGGCAAGACCGCCCACACCGTGCAGTCGCTTTGCAAGAACGCCGGCACCTACGACTACTCGGTCGACAACGACCGCGTTTACTTCCACTACCTGGGCGCGTGGCGCCTCTCGACCGACGAGCCCGTGCAGGCCGGTCACAAGTGGAGCGACGACTTCTACGACTACGTTTGGCAAGACGCGGGCAAGGTCACCGTCGCCGCTGGCACCTTCGACGACTGCTGGAAGGCGAAGCGCGACGCCGCCTACGAGTCTTCGATCACGTTTTGCCGCGGCGTCGGACCCGTGATTTGGCACTACGAGGACGGCCTGGGCAACGGCTACGAAGCCGTCCTCGTGTCCAAGAATTTCTAGCCCGCGTTCTGGCGTTCTACTTCGTTCTATCCGAGAGGGAGCGCTCTACTCGTCGGTCGCTTGAGCGCCCACGCGCTTCAAGATGGCGGCGACCTTGTCCTTCGCTACGCCGGCGGCCTTGCCGAGCGCGTGGACGATGGTCGCCTCCTTCTTGTCGATGCCCCCGGAGGCCTGCGCAACGAACGCCGCGAAAAGCAGCGCCGCCTCCGGGTGCCCCAGCGTGCTCAAGCTCTCGCCGACGTGGAGCAGCCGAGCCTTCTTGCCGTCGGCCTTGGCACGCGCCGCGCAATCGTCGAGGAACGAATCGAGCTCCCACTCGATGACGGCGCCCTTCGACAACGCTTCGATGGCGCGGATCATCCCGGCGCGCTCTTCGTCGTCCACGGTCTCGTCGGCGAGCGCCGTCAGATAGCCGGCCTCTGCGGCCACGCGGAAGAGGCGCTCTTGGTCGGGGACCTTGAGCTCCTTCATGATGTCTTCGGCGTGTTTCGCCATCGCGTCCAGCGTCTGCGACATTCTCGTCTCCTCTAGTGCCGTTGATCACTCGATCGGGGGCCAGAGGGGCAGCCCCGATCTCGGAACGAGCCGCATTGTCTCCGGTCCCGCCGGCCGTTGGAAGGGAGAAGGGCCGAAAACCGCGGCGCCACGAAACAAGCCGGAAACCGCGACGCCCCTACGTTTGGGGGCGTGAGCGACGTTGCGCAAAGTCCGCCGACCACGAGTGCTCTCAGCGCAGGCGACACCGCATGGCTCCTTGTGAGCGCTGCGCTGGTCCTCCTGATGGTGCCGGCGCTCGCGCTCTTCTACGGCGGCATGGTCCGCAAGAGGAACGTCCTCTCGACGATCATGCATTCGATGAGCGCGCTGCCGCTCGTCAGCGCACAGTGGATCCTCATCGGCTTCACGCTCACCTTCGCGTCGAGCGCGAGCAAGGCCGGGCTCATCGGCGGTCTCGACCACCTCGGCCTCACGGGCCTACCGGAGCTTCGCGGGAGCGTGCCGAGCCTCGCCTTCGTGGCGTTTCAAATGATGTTCGCCGCCATCACCCCGGCGCTCATTTCTGGCGCGTTTGCTGAACGCTTTCGCTTTGCGACGTACCTCGTCTTCACGCTCGCTTGGACGACGCTGGTCTACGACCCCGTCGCCCATTGGGTTTGGGCGGAAGGTGGCTGGCTCTTCAAGCTCGGCGCGCTGGACTTCGCCGGCGGCACCGTCGTGCACGTGACGGCCGGCGTCTCCGCGCTCGTCTGCGCGTTGGTCGTCGGCAAGCGGCTGAAGTACCCGCACGAGCGGCCTCTCCCTCACAACCTCACCATGACGCTCACGGGCGCGGGCCTCTTGTGGTTTGGCTGGTTCGGTTTCAACGCCGGGAGCGCGCTCGCGGCGTCGGGCGTCGCTGCCTTGGCGCTGCTCACGACGCACGCCGGCGCGGCGGGGGGCGCGCTCGGCTGGCTCTTCGTCGAGTGGGCGCACCGGAAGAAGCCCACGGCGCTCGGCGTCGCGTCGGGACTCGTCGCGGGGCTCGTGGCGGTGACGCCAGCGGCGGGATTCGTCGCGCCCTGGGCCGCCCTCGTCATCGGCCTCGTGGGCGGCGTAGGCTGCTATGGAGCGGTGCTTGCAAAGTACAAGTATGGCTACGACGACTCGCTCGACGCCTTCGGCGTGCACGGCGTCGGAGGCCTCTTGGGCGCGTTGCTTACGGGGGTCTTTGCGGACAAGCGCCTCAATGCAGCCGGTGCCGACGGCCTCTTCTACGGAGGAGGCGTGCGTCCGATTCTGATTCAAGCGCTGGCGTGCGCGGCCGCCGCCGCCTACGCGGCGGTCGTGACATTGGTTCTTCTGAAGATCCTGGACCGCACGATGGGCCTTCGGGTGGCGCAGAGCGACGAGCGTGAAGGCCTCGACACGACGCAACACGGCGAAGACGCCTACGCGGGCTGAGCCGCGCGTTCCCGTTGCGGTGGCCGAGCCACGCGCGTTCGCTGGCTTCGCTTGCGTGGTGCGGCTAGCGATTCACTTCGGTGCCGGCTCGACGGTCGAGAGGTCTCGGCCTTCACGGCTCAGCCGCGCGAAGCGCGCCTCGGCCAGGCCTCGGTGTTCTTGGAGATCGTCGGGGTCGTGCCCGCCGTCCCCTTCGAGGGCGAGAGCGGGGAGGGCGGCGGCCGCGCGCTCCGCAGCAAGGAACGATGAATCGCTTGCCCCGATGGCCAAGAGCGCCACCTCCGAGCCGACGCACCGTCGTGCGATGGTGGCAATGCGGCCGCGGTACATCGTTTGAACCGAGCGGGGCCCGCTGTCGCCCCACTCGCCGAAGGCGAGCTGCACGAAATAGCGCTGGCCCGCTTCGGCACGCACGCGAGCGAGCGCAATGTCGGTTGGGGAAACATGCCCCATCTGTCCTTCGCGAGACGGGTTCCAGGTCCAAAATACGTGCTCGCCGGGTGTCAGCGGCACGACCGCTCGATGACCGCGGGCGACCTTCGCGACGACTCCTCCTCGATCGCTCGCGATGACGTAGTGCCCGGAGGGATCGCAGCTGCCCTCTTGCCAGAAGAAGGTGACGGTCGCCGAATCGTTCCTCACCTCGCTTACGGCGCTCGTGAGGCGGACTCCGGTCGGAAGCGTCGGGGCGCAGCCCAACGGGAGGACGAGCAACAAGACGATCGACCACCGAGCCATTGGAGAACCCTGCCACACGGGCCGGCCGCTACCAGCGACTGAGGGGAAATCGCGCCGTCCCCGGCGAGATCGTGCCCTTGTCTGGATCGCGCTCCGTCGTCAGCAAGATGGCCGCCGTGACGCCGCCGGCTACTACGGCGGCCGCTCCCGTCCAGAACCACCACCGCGTGAACACCGACGCCTCCTTCTCCAGGCGAACCAGATCAAGGTCCTTGGTGACGCTCGCTTCGACGACGACTGGCAACGTGAGCGATTTGTAGCCGGGCGCTCCTAGCTCCAGCCGGTGCGGCCCGCTCGGGAGCAAGAGCTCGAGCGGCGTTTCCCCGAGCTCGCGTCCGGCGATCTCAACGCGCACGTGCTCCGGTTCGCTCTTGAGACGAAGCACACCCGACTTGTCGCGCGGCGCAATCTCGAGCCGCACGCTGCCGTTGGCGCCACCGACCAGCTCGGCCCGCACCGAACGCGCCACGTACCCCTCGGCAGAGACGACGAAGGTGGCGATGCCTGCCTTCAACTTGAGATCGTGGGCGCGGCATCCCGTCGCGACGACGCGCCCATCGACCAGGACCAAGGCGCGCTCAAGCGCATCGCCACCGAGGAGCGCGGGCGGCCCCTCGCATTCGACGCGCACGCGCGCGACTTTGCTTCGAAGTCCATCGAGGAGCGCATCGACCTGCCCCACGCGAGCCTTGAGCTCCGCCGTTGCGCGCGCCTGGAACTGCTCCATGAACTCGAGGGCACGGACCGCATCGCCGCGAAGCTCGTGAATGCGCGAAAGGTTGTAGAGGATCGCCGCGTCGTCGGGTGCGAGGCGCTGCGCTTCCTCGTAGCGCTGCAGCGCCTCGTCGAAGCGCCGCTCGTCCATCAGCTTGTTGCCTTCGGCGCGCAGTTGCTGCGAACGCTCCGTGGGGGGAGCGGCCATGGCCGCGTTCGTCGAAAGGGCGGCAAGGGCGCAGGCCAAGAAGAGAGCGGGGAATCGCAGGCTTCGGTTCATAGATGATCGGGGGGCCTTGTTGGTCGTACCGGCGGCGTAACGGGAACGGGGGTTGGCCCCGGTGTCTGTACCGACGCGCGCGGGCGCGGGCCCCGTTTGGGGACGGAACGCGTCGGCGTCTCGGCGATGGGCGTCTCCGTCTTTGCCGGGGGCGCGGCCGCAGCATCGACGACCGGCTCGGGCGTCAAGGTCGCCGGCGCCGCCGCCAGCGCCTTCTCGGGGCCCGACGCGGAGGCACTGGCCGCCGGAGCGGGGACCTCGCTCGGCGGGGCGCTGGCGCTCATGAGCGCGAAGGCGCCGCCACCGACCACGAGCGCGCCGACGAGGACGCCCAGCGTCGCCTCGCGTGTGCGGCGCTTGGTCGTCGAGTGAACGGTCTCCGTCGAGAGGCCGTCAGCGGTCGCGATGCGAGGCGCCCGAATTCGGTCGCTCGCGTTGAGCGTCGTGGCCGTGGCGTCGACGGAGGGGACGCTCGGAAGCGAGGGCTCGCGCTCCGGCACTTCCGCGAGGGCCGCGCTGGCGATCGCCGGCGTGGCGAACGACGCGAGCGCCTCCATGAGCGCCGTCACCGTCTGGTAGCGGCGCTCGGCCTTCTTCTGCAGCGCCCCACGGATCACCTCTTCGAGAGCCGCGGAGATCGCGGGTCGAGCCATCGGCGCCGGCTCGTCGGCGACGATGGCGGCCGAGGCTTGCGTCACGCTGCCCTCGAACGGCATGCGGCCCGTGAGCAGCTCGTAGAGCACCACGCCGAGGGCCCAAACGTCGCTGCGCCCGTCGACGGTGCCGCCGCGTACTTGCTCCGGCGACATGTACATGACGGTGCCGATGATCGCGTGCTCATGCGTGAGCTTGCTCGCGGTGCCGCCAACATCCTTGGAGATGCCGAAGTCGAGCACCTTGACCATGACGCCGCCCTGCTCGCTCGCCAAAAAGAGGTTCGCGGGCTTGAGATCGCGGTGCACGATCTCGCGCGCGTGGGCCTCGCGAATCGCGACGCACGCCTGGAGAACGTAGTCGACGGCCTCTTGGGGCTCTAGCGGGCCGCGCTCCTCCAAGACCGACGCCAAGTCGCGGCCGCTCAAGAGCTCCATGACGATGTAGGGGAGGCCTTCGGCGGTCACATCGACGTCGAAGACGCGGGGTACGTGACGACTCTTGATGCGAGCCGCGGCGCGTGCCTCGCGCTCAAAGCGCGCGACAAGCGTGGGATGCGCGAGCATCTCCGGCAACATGACCTTGATGGCCACGGCCTGGTCGAGCTTCGTGTGCATGCCGCCGTAGACGACGCCCATCCCGCCTTCGCCGAGCACTCGGTCGATGGTGTACTTGCCGTCGAGCGTGTCGCCCGGTTTGAGCTTGGCGGCGGTCATTTCACGCGGTCCCTCGGGCTCTTCTTGGCGCCGCCGGCGCCGCCGCCGCGACGCACCCTTGCGAAGGGCTCGAGCGACGCGTGCGCGGGCATGCGCGCGATTTTAGGGCCAAGGCGAAGCGGTTGCCACGAAGTCGTCATGTGGCGCAGTTGGGACCTCTGCTGCCGCGCGCATACGAAGAGCGCGGGCAAGGGCGGAGACGACATCGCGACGATCCTACGGGGCACTTGGTACCTCGGCCATGAAGGGAACGGTGGCCCGGTGAGCGATGCCCATGATAACCCCGGCCATTCGTCGAGCGATCTTGAGTAAGGTATTTTCCGAATCCGCGTGAGAAAACAATCCAAACGTGAGCGCTTTTCGTACCGCGCCGGAGAGGGCGGCCGCGTACGGCACACGTACTGGAGGTGAAGGAGGCGCCGATGGCGAGCGCACTCAGGGATCGGCGACGTTCTCGAAGATCCAGATGGCGCCGCGCGCGGCGACCAGGACGTGGACGAGGCGACTCACGCCGCTCGACGCCGAGACCGGCACCACGAGAATGTCCTCAGCGCCCGCGAGCGATGCGGCGGGGAACCACGCGCCGTTCGGGCGCTGCACGAAGACCGTGGGGCCTGAGGCGCCGGCGGTGTCCACGGTGACGTAGCGGACACCGCCGGGGCTCTCGGCAGCCGCCAGCATCTTCATGCCCGCGGGGCCGGCATAACGCTGCGTTGGCTTTCCCGTCGGAGGCACCAGTTGCACCGTCGCTCCAGCGGTGTAGGCCACGCCGTCGCCCACCCGGCGGGCGTAGCCCGTTGGCGGGGCAGCGTCGGCCATCACGGCACCACCACCATCCAAGGCGAAGCGCCCCACGCTCCGAATGCCCGAGCTGGTGGTCGCGACGCCGTCGGTGCGGCTTCCTGGAAAGAAGGCCAGGCCGGTCGCCATACCAAACAGGCCCTCGGTGCAGTCGGCGAGCTTCTGGGGGATTGGGAAACCGCCATCGGTTGCAAGAAACGTGATGCCGCATGGGCTGTTGCTAGCGGGCGGGAGCGTCGCTCCGACAACGACGCGAACTTCCTTCTGCGACTCATGAACCGCGTCGAGGCCGCGGTAAGGGGGGGTGAGAAGCTTCTGCTCGGTGCCCGCCTCGACGCTACTCACGCCGGTCGGATTCGCGAGGAGCGGCGCGAGCGCCCCGAAGCGCAGGAAGGACACCGTTCCGCCCAGCGGTTCTTCGGTCCAGTAGAGCGTGTCGGCAAGCTCCGCGAGGCCATAAAAGGCTGTGCCCGGTTCGCTGACCAACACGCGCGGTACAGGCAGATCGGCGCCCGCGTCGGCCGGGGCCGACGCATCCACCGTGGCCACCGGTGTTCCGCTGTCTTGGCCTAGGGACAGGGCGCCCGAGTCCGAGCGAGGGGCCGTGCACCGCGCCTCCGGCGCGTCACAGGCGTCGGGGGCGTCGAGAGGCGCGCAGCGCGGTTTACAACCAACCCCCGTGCATGGTGCACACGTTTCGCCTTCGCCGCACACGACATCGAGGCAAGAGCGTGAGAGCAAGACGGGCAACTCGAGCGGCGTGTGCTCCACGTAGCGAAGCCTGCGTCGCGCCACGATGCACCCCTCGAAGGCGGCGGCGGCGCACTCTTCGCTCTTCCGGCTCACGCCCGCCACGGCGGTGACCGTGATCTCGTCGCTGCGGCTCCCGCTCGGCGCGATCACCAGCGTGCCTACGGTGGCGATGGGAGCGCCTCCGGTGCAGTCGCGCGTGGAGGTGAGCGGGACGGCATCCCGGAGTCCAGTGCCGTTCCAGATCGACACGCCGCTCTCGGCGATCTGGTCGCACGGGACGTCTGTCGTGACACGGAGCGTGATCTGGGTGGGGCGAAGGCACGCCCACAGCGAGCCGACGGCGGCAAGCGCTGTGCAGCCAACGAGCAGACCGCGCCTCGCCCGCCACGCCATGGCCAGATACTAGCGCGCCCACATCAGTGGACGCAGGAAGACGTCGTCGTCGCCTGAGGCGCACGGCGCGTTACGGCGCCGACGAGGCGCCATTCGCCTTCACCCTGATCAATTGATGGTTCGACTCGCCGGGCCGTGCGTTCCGGAGCTTCACATGAACGAGGACGCCATCGGCGGTCGGGAACATCGCCTTCGGCTCTGAGCCCTGCGGCAAAGGCGCGACGGTCGTTGCCGTACCGCCGGTGATGGGCACGCGCTTCACTTCCATCGCGTCGATGAACCAGACCTCGTTGCCTCGAACAGCGAGCACGCGACCTAACGCGCCGCGAAACAGGGTCGATGGCGCGCCACCCGCCTTCGGCAAGCGAACCAGCTCGATGCCGAGGCTGCTGTAGAAGAGATCCGTGTCGCTCTGCGCAACGTTCGAGGCGACGCGGGACGTCTCGACCAGCGCCTTCGTGGGCCCTCCTGTCCGTGGCACCTGCACGAGCTGCCCGCTGTCCGGGTAGCAGCGCCGCCAACCATAGACCGAGGCCTCGTCGACGAGCAGCTGGACGATGGGGCACGCGCCCTGACCAAAGTCCTCCGAGATGACGTCGACGTTCGAAGTCGTTGGGTTGACGCGCAAGAGGCGCGTGGGCGGTGTGCCGGGGCTGGCCACACCGATCATGTAGAGCGCGCCCCCGCGGTCCGTGGTGAAGCCGTAGGCCGGGCCACCCAAGTCGTGCAACGGGGTCGATGTCTTCGACGCGAGCGAAATGCGCGAGAGCGTCCGCGAGCCCGTGGCGGACATGCGCGACAGCGCGAAGGCGTTCTCGCCGCTGACCAGGAGACTCGAGCTCGCCGCCGTCAAGGCCCGCGCCCTTTGCTGCCCGGCTTGACCAAACGCTAGACCGTGCGAGAGCCATACGCGGTCTCGGGCGTCGACAGCCCAGACCGGGTCCGCCGCGCCCTCCTCGAACACCGAGTCGACGACCGTCGCCGGCGAAGCAACGCTCACAATTTCGTCTTCCGTGGCCTCCTCTCCCGAAGGAGCGGACGCGCAAGCGGCGAGGAGCGGAAGGAGGAGAAGCGCGCGGGAGGGTCTCATTGCACCGGGACCACGCATCGCGCGTGCCGCGGCGCGAACGCGCGAGTCGTGTGGACGGTGAGCCACGCGAACGCGCCAGGGCTGGCGTAATTCGTGGGGCGCTTGCGACTGCGCGCCCCATCAAGCGCACGCCGCTCGTGGCGGCGACGCTCGCTGGCCGGGACACCTGTCGACAGGATCGCTGGTACCCGTGGCTCGACGGACCCAGCAGCCCCACCCACCTCGGAAGGGCCCGCTCGCCCCGACCTCTTCGCAACGTTCAGCTTTGGCGCGACGCTCGGCCCCTTCGTCAACGCAGCGACGCATCAGCCCGAAGGGCGGCTACGGAATGACGCGTCCCCGCGCCTCCGCCACGATGGCGTCGTAGTCGGCCTGGAGAAGGAGTCGCTGTGCCATGAGTCGACGGCCGGCGGCCTCGACGCGAGCGACGTAGTCCGCGGACGATGCGTAGCGCTCCTCGATGGAGAGGCGCGGGTCGTTGGCGGCGATTCGCTCGGCGCGCGTGGCGAGGAACGGAATGTAGGAGCCCGTTAGGCTGCATCCCTCGTCCTCCGCGTTCCCGGCGGAGCGCAGGTTCCAGCCGGTGTACGTGCCGATCGGGACGGAGAGAAAGGGATGGGCGATGCCGCCGATGGCGTTGCCGTCGTCGTTCACGATCGGCGCAAAGCCTGGGTAGATGCGGCCTGCGGTGGGAGGCTGGGTCGACAGGTCCTTGAACGGCAGCTCGTTGTACAAGCCGTTGAAGGTGACGCCAGGGATGACCGGGAAGCCGATCGCGGCGGGGGGCGCGAGCTCGCCCTCCTGGAGCATCGGGTAGTTCGAGGGGGGCGCCGCCTTCCCCGAGCGGACCCAGCCGTCGAGCGCGGAGAGCACGGCGCGCATGGAGGGCGCGTAGGGGAGCGGGTTCGACAGGTTCTTGCAGATGCCGCGGGCGGGCGTTGCCGCCGGCCCGTGCTGAGTTCCTGCGAACGCGTACACGCGGACGTCCGGCGGAATGTAGGTCGGCCAGCCTTGTGGCGTCGTCACGACAAGCGAGCCGCGCGCCTGCCAGACCTCGAGCTCCGAGTCCGTGTGCACGACCTTCGGGCAAGTGCCCGTGAGGCGACACTTGACCATGATGCCGTCGAAGCGGCGGCTGATGGGATCGTAGGTCAAGCCGTAGGTGAACGGGAACTGGTCGCCGGGGTACATGTGGTCTTCGTGCTGCCGCGAAAAGCGGCCGGGCGCGGCGAACTCGTAGTTCGTGAAGGTCTTTCGAGAGCCCGAGATATGCGGCTGGATGCCGTCGAAGACCTTGCGGCGCGATTCGTCGCGGTTGAAGCCCTGGTAGAGCAGGTCCTTCAAGAACCTCCCACTCTGCGAGGAGCCGAACCCGAGGACGTGACGTATCGACCCCGCGAGCGGGTTTCGTTGGCCTGCGTCGTCGGTGGTCTTGTTCCGCAAGAACGACACCACGTCGCGCGTGGCGGCGAAGCCGATCCCCATGACGATGGGATCCTGCGCCGTGTAGACGAACTCGTAGAGCGCGCCCGAATCGAAGCCCGCGGGGCGTGTGATGGCGATCTGCTTGTTGTTCACCCACGTGAACGAGAGGCCCGGTGGCGTCTGGCGTGGGTCGCCCTCGCGTTGGCGGACCGTAAGCGTCCCGCCAGTGAGCGCCGCCGCTGGGTACACCAGCGCCGCGTTGAACGTGGGGGCGGTGCCCGTGTCGGTGAACTCCTCGCGGCTGAGGCCCGTCACCGGTGAGCCGTCGGGACGTTTCGCGATGGGAAAGTTTGCGACGACCCGGTCCGAGCCCGCCGCGACGTCGCCCTGCCATGCGCTCCACACGACCGCATACCCCTGGTCCATGAGGAAGCCGTTGCCGGCGTGTGCTGCCAAGACCGGATCGTTGGTGCTCGCGCCGTTGAAGTTGCCCATCGCGAGCTTGTTGCCGCGATTGACCACGTCGTAGAAGAGTGTGCTGCTGCCCTTCGAGAGGTCGATGGGCTTGAGGATGTGGACGTCGGTTGTGTATTCGACGAGACCGCGACTGTTGCGCGGCGCCTTCTCGATGTTGACGATGTCCGCGTTGAAGGGCGAATGAGGATCGAGCTCGCCCGAGGCGCGCATCCGGAGCAGCTCGTATTGGCCACTCTTGAACGCTCGGCCTTCAAAGGTCGGCGACACCGTGCTCACCACATCGAGGCGCGTGACGCGAGCCTCCGCGAGCCCCGCGGCCAACAGCATCGAAGTCCCAGTCAGGGCCGCAGCTATCGTCGCACTTCGCATGGCCGGTGCCTTTCTGTGCGCGTTGGGCGCGCATGGTTCAGGGTGGTGCCGTTTGCTTCGATTCGGGCCTCGGTCGTGACGCCGAGCTTGCCCGCACTCGCCGCGGTCACCCTGAGGGTCAAAGATGACCCCCGCAAGTCGCGGCGCGCAGATGGCCCGCACCTTTGTCGACAGACGCGCCGCTCAACGCATGGGGAGGGCACCGTGTTGCCCCGGGTCAGCCGCTGATTTGCTCGCCGTCAACGAGAATCGTTGGTGTAGCAATCTTCTCGTGAACGACGGTGGGACAACGTGCCGTCGTGAGGTGCGCTGTGCCGCCGCTCAGAAGGGGCGAAACGACCATGACGGCGACGACGACCGAGAAAGTCGACCTAACGCTCGAGCTGCGACCCTCAGGGCTAGGTTTCACCGGACTGGGAAACGGGTCCAACGTGGCGGTGACGACGTCGTGCTCCCCGCGTGGAGCGCGACGTCACACGGTTTGCCTGCGTCACGGCGCCGCGTTGAAGACGAGCACCGTGCTCCGATCGAGATCGTGGGTGATCCGCAAGCCCACGCTGATGCGCTCGATCTTTCCGTCGGCCATGATCTCTGCGCTCACGCCCACTCCGCGTCGCCCCTCGAACGAGGGGTTGTTCGGAAAGAGGCTTTGCGGGGCGTCGCCGCCGAATCGTCGACCCGTCACGCGGTAGTCGGCGCCGTACAGGGTGCCCCACATCGATGTCGTCATGTCTGTCTCGAAGCTGACGTCGATCGGCGCTTCGCCCTCAAGAATGCCCGGTGACTTGACCGAGACCTTCACTCGAATCTTGTCTTCAGGGATCTCGCGGTCGATCGTCGGCAGCGTTTGCGGGAACTCGATGCTGAATGAGCCAGGACCGGCGACGCCCTCCCGCCCGCATGCGGTCGGCGAGTGCGTGCCAGAGGCTTCGCAACCCGTGCGTACGAACTGCCCCGAGAACGAGAAGGAGCGCTGCTGCTGCGCACCGCTCTGCCCTTCGCCGGTCAGCGCGGACGCTTCCTCTTCCCCGGCGGAATCCGATCCTCCACAACCGACGAGAGCGAGTGAAAGGGCGAGTGCAACAAGCGGCATCTTGAACATGACCATCTCCTTTATTGGAACGCCTGCGTTCCCATCGCCGCATAGGGAGCAGCACTCGTGCCACGGTGCTAACCGTGGCAATCACGGGCGCGCTCGCGGCTCATGGTTCGCTCGTGATCGACCCGCACGACCAAGTGTGGGCCTTCGAGAGCGGCTACCGCGAACAGCCACCCGACGGTGTCTGTGCTCCGTCGCGCCAGCGACCGGTCTGGGCCCGTGTCTGCGAAAGCGACGCGCGCATCAGCGCGGCAGCGCCCCTCAGCGCTTGCGACGGCAGGCAAGCTTGAACATCCTCATGGGGCTGTAGGGGCCCTCGTTCTTGAAGGAGCCGTGCGCCTCGAAGGCCTGCTCACCGGGATTTTCGAGATCCACTTTGCTGAACCGAAGCTCCAGGGAGTGCTCCTCTCGCGGTGGCGACGCCAGCGCGCGCACGCCCTCGGGGGCCGCGCGAGACACGGTAAGTTCGTAGCTTTGGGACCTGGGCCACGAGCGAGAGCCGGATTCATTGTGAACGTCCGCCGTGCCTCGAAGGTGCCCTTCGCCCACCACGACAACGTCGATCGTGTCGCGCGCCGAGGCGTTCGACGCTGCATGGGCGCAGTCGAGCCGTAGGGTTGGCGAATCCCGTGGGTCGAGCGTCTCAACGCGCTCCAGCTCGGTCCGCCTACCTTCCCATTGGGTCACGACAGTGAGCCGATCGCCGACCCTCTCGAGGGAGTACACCTCGAGGCCCACGGGGTCGAAGACGAACTCGCCGCCCCGAGCACCGGGCCGCAAGCTGTACGCGCCGCGGACGAAGCTCTTCTCGCGTGTCGATGACTCCCGACGCT
This sequence comes from Myxococcales bacterium, assembly GCA_016703425.1. Taxonomy (NCBI): domain Bacteria; kingdom Pseudomonadati; phylum Myxococcota; class Myxococcia; order Myxococcales; species Myxococcales bacterium. The sequence goes on along the minus strand of JADJCA010000008.1, from coordinate 401,843 downwards.
CGATGGTGACGTCTGCTTCGAAGGTGTCGCTCGTCAACAGCGTAAGCCGATCGATGTGAGATTGACTGCGGCGGTGTTCGCCGATGGTGCCAGTGGGACCAGTCCGCCGGACGTACGTGCCGAGCGGCGGGCGCTCCGACAGCGCCGCCTCCACGCTCGATGGCTCCGGCAGCCCGGCGGATTCGTGACTCTCTCCGGCACACGCCGCGAGCACACTGGCAAGCGCAACAGCGAGCGCGGACGCGGCGACCTGGTGGCACCTCGGGTTCATGCTCCCCCGGAAGCAGCTGGCGTGCCGCGTGCGCGACCTCGAAAGGGGGCGATCTTCCGAGAGAGGGGGCCTCGCGGGATTCCCCTTGATTCCCCCCTGATCCAACCTGCGTAGCCGGCGATCGAACCGATCGCGCCCCGGCAGATCCTAGTGCGCTCGACAGGAATCGAACCTGTAACCCTCGGCTTCGAAGGCCGATGCTCTATCCAGCTGAGCTACGAGCGCGAACGGAAACGCCCACGACGTATCACGGGGCGCGGGACTCGTCTATCAACCCACGGCCTCGGGGAGAGCGGTGCCTGACGAGCGAAGGCCTGCAGACGCTAGCGCGCGTCGAGCGTGCGGCAGCTGCGGCCGACTTCAATCTGCTTCATCCCTCGCGTGATGTTCACTTTGATGAGCGGCGCTCCGGCGTCGTCCAGGAGCCAGACGGTCTGCGAGCCGTCGGCGCGGCGCGGCACCGGCTTCGTAGCGCCGACGCCGAGTGCGTGTTTTTCGCCCTGGTCGGCGACCTTCGGGTCCTCCCCGAAGAACACCGAAGCGACCGTGTCGCAGCCGTTTCGGATCTCGAGCGGGCGCTTCTGCGCGCCTGTCTTTGCTGGCGGACCCGCATCGACGACCGGCGTTGCAGCCTCTCTAGCGGGAGGCGCGGCCGTCGCCGGTTCGGGAGTCGCAGGCGGCGCTGCGGGCGCGCCGCACGCGAACGTCAAAAGGCATAGAGACCCCATCGCCAGACGCTTCTGAACCATTCGCGCAGCCTACGCGGGAGCGCGGCGCACTCACAAGGCGCCGGTAACGAGCTCAGGCCTTCGTTGCAGCGATGACGACGTGTGGATACGGCAGGACGTCTGGCACTCGAACGATGCGAACCTTGAAGCCCAGCCTCGTGAGCATCTCGCCCCACGCGCCGTGATGCCGATACGCCAGCGGCTCATTCAGTCCGACCATCAAGCGATCGAGCGCCTCGGTGAAGAGCAGGCCATGCAGCGGCTCCGTCGTGATGTCTTTGATGAGCAAGACGCCACCGGGGGCCAAGAGATCGGCCATGCGCGCGAGCGTCGGCTCCTGCTCCGCCGCGGGAATGTGATGCATCACGTCGAGCACGTAGGCGCCGGCGAAGGGGCCTTCGAGGCGTGCTTGGCGCACGTCGCCGACCTCGAACGAGTGCCCGTCGAGCCCCAGCTCGCTGGCGACGTGGCGCGCCAGCTTCACGCGGCGCGCGTTCGGGTCGACGCCAACGATGCTGCGGCCTGGGTGAGTTTGCCCGAAGTAGGCGGCAAAGAGCCCGAAGCCGCAGCCGACGTCGAGGATGCGCCCCTCGTCGGGCAACAAGAGGTCCATGACGCTGAGCAGCTTCGGGCGAAGGATGGAGAAGCGAATCTCCGCGTAAGCGCGCTCGAAGAGCGGCAGCGACTTGGCGATGCGACGGAGCGCCTCGCGTCCGAACACCTCCGTGGCCGCGAAGGACGGAGGTCGCGGCGCCGCGACGCTCGCGCGTGTGCGCCGTGCAGAGGGAGGCGCCGCGTCGATGTTCGCCTCCGCGCGAGCGTCGGCCGGGACCGCGGAGTGCGGGCCCGCTCCGTCGGGGCGCTCGGGAGGCACGATCCTAGAGCTTTCCCGTGAGGCCTTCGTAGCGGAGGCGCCACACGACTCCGACGGCCTCCAAGAAGATCTTGCGGCTCATCTTGGACGCACCGGCCGTGCGGTCGACGAAGACGATGGGGACTTCCTTGACCCGCATGCCTCGCAGGATGGCGCGGTAGGTCATCTCGATTTGGAACGAGTAGCCGTTCGAGTGCACGCTCGGCAGGTCGATGGCGAGGAGCGCGCGCCTCGTGAACGCCTTGTACCCGCTCGTCAGATCGCGGACGCCGAGGCCGAGGATGGTTCGCGAGTAGATGCTCCCGCCCTTCGAGATGAAGTGGCGACCCGGGCCCCAACCCTCGACGTTGCCGCCGGGAATGTTGCGCGAGCCGATGATGACGTCGTTGCCCTCCGCGAGGGCCGCGAAGAATGCCGCGAGGTATTTCGGGTCGTGCGAGAGGTCCGCGTCCATCTCGAAGAACCAGTCGTAACCTTCGTCGAGACCCTTCGCGAAGGCCTGAAGGTACGCGGTGCCGAGGCCGAGCTTGCCGGCGCGGTGCATCACGCGCACGCGCGGATCCTTCGCTGCGATGTCGTCGGCCAGCTTGCCCGTGCCGTCGGGAGAGTTGTCGTCGACAACGAGGATATCGGCCTCGGGCGCTGCCTTGCGCACCGCTTCGATGAAGCGGGGGAGGTTCTCTTTCTCGTTGTAGGTCGGGGTGACGATGAGGGTCTTCGGCATGACGGGAAAGCTCGCAGGGCGCCATCCAGCGCCGGAGTTTTCCGAGCGCTCGAGAGACCGCTCTATACCGCTCTCCCGCGCGGCGCGGAAGCACTTAGGGCCCGCCGGCCGCCGTTCACGGAGGCCCCGAGATGGCAGCCTCACGAGCGTCGAACCGGTCAGTAGCAGTCGTAGACGCGCTTGGACTGCTTTGCCTCCAGGTCGCCTGCCACGTTGCCGTCGGGGGAGCGAAGCTCGACCTGGAAGAACCGTCCAAGTCCGAGCCTTTCGGCTTGCTCGTCATCTCGCACGAAACGACCGGCCAGTACGACGCGCCTCGCAGGGCTCTCCCGGCCATCGTTCGCCACGCAGACGAAGGGCGTGTCGCTGCGCCACCCAGGCTCGCCGTACCGGACTTCGCGAAGTACGTCTGTACGGCTCGTGCAGTAGTGCGCGGTGGAGCCTAGGCTCTCGAGCGAGGTCGTCGGTGTGTCCTTGGCGTCATTCAAAGTGACGGCGACGCGCCACATCCAATCTGTTGGCACGACCTCGCGGTCGGGCCACGAAGTTTCCGACCGCACCTCGGCGTCGGTCGTTGCGTCCTTGTCGCCAGCGTCGCCAGCCTCCGTAGCATTCGGGTCCAGACGAGGCTGAGAAGGGGCCGCGTCAGTGGTTCCAGCCGCGAGTGTCCGGGGGACTTCTTCCCCGTACCGGAAGTGGTCTCCCCAGCGCGTCTCCGCCTGATAGACGCGGACGTCGTCGGCGGACGCCGTGATGACGACCTGCCCTTTGGCGGCCGTTCCGCCGCCGGACACGTAGTGCGCCGTGCCCCCAGGCATCAAGCCGCATGCGCCGTTGTGGCAAGGCTCTTCCTCGTCGTGGCAGCTGGCCAAGAGGATCAGAAGAACGAGCCGCCGTTGAACCGAATGGATGCCGAACATGCCGATGCGAACTGCACCGGCCGTGCCAGCCTCCTGCTCGCGCGACCCCAGGCGATCGGGGCTTCTCGTGGATCGGCCGCCCGGGGGGCCTTTCGAGGCGTGCCCGTGATGCGCTTCAAGCGCGTCGCACGCGAACCGCTGTTCGCCGTTCAGAGCCGCTCGGGCGAACCGAACCGCGCGAGCAGCGTTGGGTCGAGAAATGCCGTCATCGCGCGAACTTGCGAGCCAGCGATCTCGAGCAGCTGGAGCGAAGCCGCGGCGAAGGCCCCGTCTGGGCCCTTTTGGTATGTCGCCAACGACGGAAGCCCGTTGGCTTCTGTCGGCACGAGGCGAAAGACCCCCCGCGCTTCCGGCGGAAGCACCATGGCTCGAAGCGACGCACCGATGCTTCGCGGTCCGCGCAACCACAGCGGGATGGGCGGCATCGACAGCGTCGCGTCCTCGTGGAGGAGCGCGACCAGCGCCGTCACGTCGGCGCTCTCCCAGGCCGCGACGTAGCGGGCGACGAGCGCTCGTGTCGTCTCGTCCTCGACCGGCAGCGCGGACCACCCGCCTCGCTTCGCGTCCATCGTCTCGCGCGCCCGCTGCAAAGCGCTGTTGACGGCGGTCACCGTTGTGCCGAGCCACTCGGCGCACTCCTCGCTGCTCCAGCCGACGACGTCTCTCGCGATGAGGAGGGCGCGCTGTTTCGGGGGGAGGAGCTGCAGCGCCGCCAAGAAGGCTAGCGCCACGCTCTCGCGGCCGCTGTAGCGCGCCTCCGGTGACGGCGCATCGTCGACGTAGAGCGAGGCCGGGCAGGGGCCCAGCCATCCGTCGAGCCGCGGCGGCGGCATCGGCTCGTTCTCGTCGGACGGCGGTCCGAGGTCGATGGGCAACATGCGCTGCGCCTTGCCTTCGAGGCCGTCGACGCATGCGCTCCACGTCACGCGGTAGAGCCACGTGCGCAGGCTCGAGCGCCCTTCGAAGGTCGCGAGCCCGCGCCACGCGCGGAGAAGGCTCTCCTGCAAAAGATCGTCGGCGTCCTCGAGCGAGCCGGCCATGCGGTAGCAATAGGCGCGCAGCTCCCGCCGGTGCGGGGCGACGAGCTCGCGGAAAGCGACTTCGTCGCCGCGCCGTGCAGCCGAAAGCGGGGCTTCCTCAGGCATTCAGCGGGTCGTACCTTCCACTCTGGCGCCGGTCAACGCGCCCTGACACGTCACACCCTTGCACATTACATCGGAAAGGCGCGCTTGAAGGCCGGTCGCGCCATGAGGCGCTGCGTGTAGTCGGCAAGCTTCAAGTGGTTCTTGAGCAGGCCGATCTCGAGGGCGAGCACCAGGTCGTAACCCACGACGACGTCGGCGGCCGTGAAGTCTTGCCCGCACAGGTAGGGCTTGTCGCCAAGCCGGTCCGTAAGCACGTCGGCCGCGACCTTCCACGTCGGCTCCTTCGCCGCGATCACCTGCGCATCACGCTGGGCCTCGGGCAAAACCTTCTTGTGGAAGTAGAGCGGAATCACGCACTCATCGAGCGTCGAGATCGCGTAGACGATGGCCTCGTAGTACCGGGCGCGCGCCGGCGACGTCGGCTTCGGCGCGAGCAACTTGTTTTCGTGGAAATCCGCCAGCGCGAGGCACATCGCTGCCGACTCGATCATTGGACCCGTGCCGAGGTCCATGGAGGGCACCAGGCCGTGGCGGTGCCGAGCGAGGTGCGCCTCGCCTTTGTGCTCGCCCTTCATGAAGTCGAGCTTGTGATGCTCGTAGGGAACGCCGAGCTCTTCGAGGAGCCATTGGGCGCGGGTCGAGCGAGTGCCGGGAACACCGTGGAGCGTGATGGTCATGGGGGTCTCCTTTTTGCGTGTAGACGGCGCGCGCGGGGCAAACTCATCGGCGTCTGCTCTCTTTTTTCGCGATCACGCCCAGGTCCCCGAAATTTCGCGAAAATTGACCCGCCGTGAGTCGCGGGAACGGGCCCGAACTGGCCTATGATGGGTGCCGATGGCCCGCGTGGCGAAGCCCATGACGAGCAGCAGCCGGCGCGTCGCCGAGCTGGAGGAGGCGCTCGCCCACGAGCGGCGCGTATCGCAGGCCCTTCGCGATGTCGGTCTTGCGCTCGGCACGACGCTCGATCTCGACCAGGTCCTCGAGCTCATTCTCTCGAAGATCACCGACGCGCTCGAGGCGGATCGCGCCACGCTCTACCTCGTCGACGAGACGACCGACGAGCTCGTCTCGCAGGTGATCCAAGGCGACGAGGTCCGCTCCATTCGTCTCAAGAGCGGACAAGGCATCGCGGGCCACGTCGCGCGCACGGGGAAGCTTCAACACGTCAAAGACGCCTACAAAGACCCTCGCTTCAACCCCGCGTGGGACATGGCCTCGGGCTACCGGACTCGCTCGATCTTGGCAGCCCCCATGAAGAATCACCTGGGCCGCACCATCGGCGTCGTCCAGGTGCTCAACAAGCTGCGGGGCGATTTCACCGCCGAAGACATCAGCCTTCTTTCCGCGCTCGCGACGCAGGCCGCCGTGTCCATCGACAATTCGCGGCTCTTCCTCTCGGCCATTCAGAAAAACATGCAGCTGCTCGAGACCAAAGAGCAGCTTGAGCACCGCGTCCGCGATCTCCGGCTGCTCTTCAGCTTGGAGAGCGCCATGGCCCGCGCCGCGTCACTCGAGGAGCTCTTCATGGCCGTCCTCGGCGAAGCGATGCGGTCTTGCGAGGCGCGAGCCGCCGCCGTCGCGCTCCGCGACGCGACCTCCGAGGAGATCTCGCTCTTCGTCGTCGACGACCGCCACCGGAAGCTGCGTCGCTTTCCGCTCCGCGAAGGCCAAGGGCTCATCGGCCATGCGATGCGTTACGAGGAGATCATCCTCTCCAACGCCGCCGAGACGGAGCGGCGCACCGATCGCGATCTCGACACGATGGTCGGCTTCAGCGCGACGTCGGCGCTGGCGGTGCCGCTGGAAGGCGACGACGGTCGCCCCATGGGTGCGCTCGCGCTCTACAACAAGCGGCACGACGACGGCTTCTCCGACGAGGATCGTGGCCTCGTCCTCCTCGTAGCGGCCAACGCCTCCACGGCCATACGATTGCAGCAGGCGCGCGAGGCGCGGGAGCGCGAGGAGCGGCTCACGACCATCGGGCGCCTCCTCTCGGGCGTCATTCATGACTTGAAGACGCCGCTGACGGTCATCAGCGGCTACGTGCAGATGATGACCAACGAGAACGCCGCCGACCGGCGCAAGCACTACGCGGGGCTGACGCTGGGCCAATTCGATCTCATCGCGTCGATGCAACGCGAGGTGCTGGAGTTCGCCCGCGGCGAACGCAGCATCCTCGTGCGAAAGGTGTACCTTCAACCCTTCTTTGAATCGGTTAAGGAGCAGCTTGAGCCCATGCTGGGCCGTAGCGGCGTCGAGCTCGTCATGGACATCGCCGACAAGGGCACGGCGCGCTTCGACGAGGGCAAGCTCCTCCGCGTGCTCCACAACCTGGCGCGCAACGCCGCCGAGGCGCTCGGCGACCGAAAGAAGGGGCGCGTCACCATTCGCTGCGCCCGCGAAAAGGACGACGTCGTCGTCACCGTGTCCGACAACGGCCCTGGCATCCCCAAGGACATCGAACACCGGCTCTTTCAGTCGTTCGTCACGAGCGGCAAGAAGGGCGGCACCGGCTTGGGGCTCGCCATCGTCAAGAAGATCGTCGAAGAGCACGACGGCACCGTCTCCGCTCGTTCGAAGCCCACCGGTGCGGCCTTCGAGATTCGCTTGCCGCAAGGCAAGAAGGCATGACGCCGCGGGCGCGGACGCTCTTGACGTCGCTCGCCTTGGCGAGCGCCCTCGCGTCGGCGCCCTGGGCCGCCGCGTCGCTGCCGCCATGGCTTGACCCCGACGACGTGCCGCTGCCGGCAGGGGTGCGGACGGCGGTGCCGAAGAAGGACGAGCTCTTCGTCTTCCTCGAACCGTCGAGGAGTCCGGTCCGCCGCGGCACCATTCCCTTTGGCTCGCGCGCGTTAATCTTTGGCACCAAGCGCGGCCCCGGCTGCGTGGGGCGCTGGCTGCTCGTGGGGCCGCTCGGCTGGGCGTGCTCCGATCAAGCGCTCTTCTCCGATGAGCCACCGGAGGCGGCGCCCCTCGTGGCGAAGCTCGAGGAACCGGGCGGCGATGGTCTGCCGTACCGGTATTACTTCGTGACCGGCCAGGGCGCCTTCGCGTGGGACCGCATCGAGCGCGTCGCCGACGACGCGCCGGACCAAGAGCTTGAGCCGGGCTTCGCCATCGCCGCCGTCGAGGAGCGCACGGCTTTCGGCGAGCGCTACATCAAGACCAGCAAGGGCCGATTCGTTCCGCTGCGCGATCTGGCGCCGGCCCATCCAAGCGGCTTCTCCGGCGAGCACCTCGCCGCGGGCGCGGGCCTCGACTTTGGCTGGGTCGTCGTAGACCGAGCCACTGTGCGGGCCACGCCTTCGGCGGCGGGCAAGGCCCTCGGCTCGCGCGTGCGGTTCGAGCGCGTGGAGGTGAGGGAGCTTCGCGGCAAGGGCGTCGCGGCCTGGGCTCGCGTGTCAAAGGATGGCGAAGCGGAGGCGTGGCTTCCGGCGCGCGAGCTCGCGCGGCCGAGCGCGTCTCCGCGGCCGACCACCGTGGGCGATGACGAACGGTGGATCGACGTGGAGCTCGCCTCGCAGACGCTCGTGGCCTACGCCGGGGACCGCCCGCTCTTCGCGACCCTCGTCTCGACGGGGCGCGGGCCGCAAGGCAGCGAGACCGCTACCCCGCGTGGTGAACACCGCGTCTGGGTCAAGCTCGCGACCTCAACGATGGACAACTTGGAGCGTCGCGACGACCTCTCGCACGCAGGCTCGGAAGACGGCGATCCGCACGTCTATTCGCTCGACGACGTTCCCTACGTGCAGTTCTTCGACAAGGCGGTGGCGCTGCACGGGGTCTTTTGGCATCGCAACTTCGGGCGCGTGCAGAGCCACGGTTGCGTCAACCTCTCGCCCAAGGACGCGCGGTTCCTCTTCAGCATCACCCTCCCACGACTGCCGCGAGGCTGGTCGGCGGCGCTTCCCGTCGCCTCGGAGCCCGGGACGCTCGTTCGGGTACGGTGACGAGACACGCAAGAAACAGCACGTTTCTGGGCTGCGCGGGGGGGACGGGCGAGCAGCCCCGAGGACCTTCTTGAGGTTTCCCGCCCGTTTCGCTATGAGCGTCGGGCACTGGCGCCTCGCGCGCTCACTTTCATTGTCGCCGTGGCGGCCGCGCCGCCCGGATCGAGGCACGATGCATATTCCCCTTCGGAAGGCCTTCTTCATCACCGCCGGCGTGCTTGCGCTCGCACCTGTCTTTGCCGCCGGCTGCAGCTCCGACGAGGACAACGGTGGTAACGGCAACCTTGGCAACGCGCCGTTTTGCCCCGCGACGCTCGCGCTCGCGCTCGACGCGAAGACGTCCTGCGTGGGCGAAGGCTTCGAGTGCCCCATCGGCTACACCTGCGGCTCTTTCGATCAGCAGGCGTATTGCCGCTGCACGAAGGGGAAGTTCGTCTGCAACACCGGCCGCAACGAGCCCATCGACGACGCGACGAAGCCGCCGTGCACAGCGTCCGGCGCCGGCTCCGACAAGGAGTGCCCGGCCTCGCAGAACGGCACCGACACGGCCTCGTGCAAAACCCCAGGGCTTCAGTGCTTCTACAAGGGCTTCACGTGCCCCGAGTCGCCCGATATTCCGAAGGTCGACGTTTGCCAGTGCAAGTCCGCGGCGCTACCCGACGGCGGACCGTCGCTGCAGTTCCACTGCGAGATTCGCTACTGCAACCCCAAGAGCGACGCGAGCATCCCCGTCCCGCCGCCGCCTGCCGACGCCGGGCAGGGCTGAGTCACCGTGCCCGTCCTGGGCGTCGTCACGGCCGTTCGCGACCTCGCGCGCCTTCGTGAGATCACCGCCGTCCTCGTTCGCCACGGATTCGGCGAGATCGTCGCGCGCGCCGGCTGGGGACGGCGCCGCCGCGACGAAGGGGCGAGCGGCAAGAGTGAGCCGCCGGAAATCTCCGCCGAGGACGCAGCTCGTGGCGAGGAGCTGAAGAATCGCATCTCCTTGGCCGAGCGCCTCAGGCTCGTGCTGCAGGAGTTGGGGCCCAGCTTCATCAAGCTCGGTCAGATCGCCTCGACGCGCACCGACCTCTTGCCGCCCGACGTCATCGCCGAGCTTCGCAAGCTCCAGGACGAGGTGCCGGCGGTCTCCTTCGAGGAGATCCGGGGCGCCATCGAGGAGAGCCTCGGCGCGCCGCTTGACCAGATTTACAAGTCTTTCGAAGAAAAACCGCTCGCCACGGCCTCCATCGGACAGGTCCACCGGGCCGTCCTGACGACGCCGGAAGGCGACGTGGACGTCGTCGTGAAGGTGCAACGGCCCGGCGCCGGCGACACCGTGGCGCGCGACCTGAGCCTCCTCCACACGCTCGCGGCCACGCTTGAGCGCACCATCCCCGAGACCAAGACGTATTCGCCGGCAGCGCTCGTTCAGCAGTTCGACGTGTCCGTCACGGCGGAGCTGAACTTCCTCGTCGAAGCGGAGAACGCGGAGCGCTTCGCCGCGAACTTCAAAGGCTCGCCGCTCATTCGCTTCCCCAAGGTGTATCGCCAAGCCACGGCCAAGCGAGCCCTCACCATCGAGTTCTTCGACGGCAAGAAGATCGACGGGGCGCTCAAGGCGGGGTTCGACGGCAGCGTCATCGCGAAGAACTCGGTCAGCGTCATCGTGAAGATGATCTTCGAGGACGGCTTCTTTCACGCCGATCCTCACCCGGGAAACATCTTCATCCTCGGAAAGCCGGGCGACGGTACGCCGGTCATTGGCCTCATCGACGTCGGCATGGTTGGGCGCCTCAGCCCGGAGCTTCGAGAGCTGACCATCGACCTCATGATCGCCGCTGTTCGCAAGGACGCGCACGCCGTGGCCGATGCGCTCTACAGCATCGGCCGCCCGACGCAGAAGGTCGACATGCGCGCGTATCGCACGGAGGCGGCGATGCGTGCGGAGAAATACCTCGGTCGCTCCCTCGGCGAGATCCAGCTCTCGGCCATGATTCGCGATCTCGTTCAAGGCGCGACGAAATTCGGCATCGAGATCCCGGCCGACTTCATGCTCGTTGGCAAGTCGCTGATGACCCTCGAGAGCGTTGGCAAGATGCTCGATCCGACGCTCGATATCTTCGGCGAGGCCAGCCCATATTTTCTGAACCTCCTGAAGAAGCGCTATTCGCCGGAGCGCGTGGGCATGGAGCTTTGGCGCGCCGCTGAGCGCATCTCGCGCGTCGGCTACGACGTGCCCATGCACCTACGCGAGGTCTTGGACGACCTCCGCTTGGGACGGCTCAGCGTTCGCACCGTCGACCCCGAGCTGCCCCGCGTGGCAGACCGCTTGGGGCGCCGCATCTTCTCGGGTCTCCTCGTCGCCACCCTCGTGGGCAGCAGCACCGTGCTGCTCACGCGCGGAATCCATGAACAGCTCGGCTGGGGAATGCTGCTCTTCGCCGCCACCGTCTGGTCGCTGCATCTGGTGCGCGACCTGCGCCGCGGCAAGAACTCCTGAAACGCCCGCTCGGGCCGCAGGATGCCGGGCGTCAGCCGGCGCTCAGCTTGTTGGTGACGTCGCGGACGTCCGGCTCGGGCACGTTGTACATCGCGAGCGCGTCGTTGGACCAATCGAGGCGCCGGAACTTCTGCGTCTGCCTTGGCGCGGCGGGCCACTGACTGGCGACGCCCGACGCCGGGGCTCCGTCGTCGGCGAGGTCGACAGGTTGCCCAAAGCTCAGCGAGAGCTCCGCCAGCACGTTCGCGAGGCTCTCCCTTCGCGTCTCCGCCAGCTCCGCGGCGGCGCTGGCGAGGGCCGAGACGATGCTTCCTTCTTGCGCCCGCAAGAACTCGAGCGGCGTCTTCTCTCCGGCCCAGAAGCTGCGCGCCGCGGCGACGGCCTCGCAGATCGCCGGCTCGCCCAGCGCCGTGAGCAGGTAGCTGGCGAGCGGCGAAGGCGCGATGTCAAAGCTCGAGGAGCCGGCGCGGCCGCCGGCGAGGAGGCGCGGAAGCGGATCCCCTTCGTCCATGCGCTGGGAGCGCGAGGCGACAGGCAAGAAGCTCTCGAGTCGGCTCTTCTCGCCGCGACTCGCGATGGCGCCCATGACGTATTGGAGCGGCAGGTCGCCGCCGCTCGCGAGGCAGATGGCTTCGATGAGCGCGATGGCGTAGAGCTTCACGCGCAGGTAGCGGACTGCGATGCGGATGTTCTCGCCGGCCGCGGCGATGAGGCGGGCGTGCTCTTCCGGCGACGGCTCGTCGCCCCAGGCGTGAAACACGCGCGCCGGGTCGAGCTTCTCCAGAAACGTCTCCATCTTGAGGAGCGCGACGCGGTAGTCGCCAACGGTGTAGCGCGAGGGCACGTGCAGCGACGGATTGGTCTCAGGCAAGAGCTTCCACGTGTTGGCCAGGAAGCGCGCCGCGTCGGGGTCTGAGAAGTTGTCGACGTCGCGGTTCGCAAAGCGAACGGCCTGCTCGACGGCTCGCTTGGTGTCCAGTTGCGACCACCCAAGGTCGGCGAGCCGGGCGGCGAGCGAGGCGCCGGGGTCGGGCCGGAAGGGGATCGTTGCCTCGATGCAGGCGGCCAGCTCCACGAGTTGATCGCTGCGGAGCGTTTCGCCGAGGTGCATCACCAGAACCCACGCGCTGGCCAGTTCGTTGAGTCCGCAAAACGGGCCCATGACGTCACCGACGTTGCGCCCGAAGATCGCTAGCACCTGCGCCGTCAGGGGGTTGTCTGCGGCGCGCGGGAGGACGCGGAAGGACGCTCCTTCCGTCCTCTCGAGGAGCGGCTCCAGCAGGGCGCGGACCGCCGCTGGCAGCTCGCCATCGACCTGCACGTAAACGAGGTCGTGGTAGATGGCAGCAACCACCTCGAGCGGCGAGGCTCCTTCGCAGAGCTCCATGACGTGCTCGTGCGAGTGAAACTGGCGTGACTTCGAAGCCAGCGCCGAATGAACAGCCAGGCCCCACGTCTCGATTTGGAGCGGTGTGGGCTCAGCGCCAAGCGACCGCAACGCCTGCCACAAGGTGCGTACGAGCTCGTGGGCGGGGGAGGGGGCGCTGCGCATCGGGGGATTGACGGAAGGTGACCCTCCCGCTTCAACCGCGCTCGTCCAAAGCGCCGTCTCAAACCCGCTACGCGGAATAGAGCCCGGAACTTCCCCCCAAATCCCCGCGCCCGCCGCGGCTCCGAGGACAAAAAAGGAAAGCGCGCCCCGAGGGGCGCGCCTTTTCCGACGTTGGAGCCCGCGAGGCGGGCCGCGTCTCAGATCTTGCCGAGGATGAACAGCGAGACGACCAGTGCGAAGAGCACGAGCGACTCGATGAGGGCGAGACCGAGAATCATCGGGGTCTGGATCCGGGCAGCGGCGCCGGGGTTGCGCGCGATGCCTTCGAGCGCGGAGCTCGCGGCGCGGCCTTGGCCCATGGTGCCGCCGAGGACGCCGAGGCCGATGGCGATGCCGGCTCCGATGGCGGCCCACATCTTCACGTCGTTCTCGTTGGAGGCGACCTTGGCGCCGTGCTCCTGCGCGAACGCAACCGAAGACCAGAAGAGGGTGAGGAGAGTGGCGGCGAGCGCCGAGCCGGCCAGCTTCTTCGAGAGCGACATCGTCGAGAACTCCTAATGTTGAATCAGTGGGAAACGAGAGGGGGGAAGCAGAAGGAATCTAGAAGCGAGGCCCGCCGTGTAATCGTTTTCCGTTCGGCGGGGAAGGGAGATCGTGCGCGGCCTAACGTTCAGAGCTCAGTGAGCGTGGGAATCGCCGTGTCCATGTCCGGCGCCGTGCTCCCCGTGCTCTTCGTGCTCCGTCGCCAGGGCGATGTAGATCGAAGTCAGGAGGCAGAAGACGTAGGTCTGGACGAGGACGACGAGCGTGCCGAGCACCATGACGGGGATCGGCAAGAGGAACATGAAGAGGCCGAGGAAGATCGACAAGAGCAGGTGGTCGACCGACATGTTGAGCATGAGGCGGACCGACAGCGTCACGGGGCGGATGCAGAGGCTCATGAGCTCGATCGGGAAGATCAGCCAGCTCAGGTACCACGGCCCCATCATGTGCTTGAAATAGCCGAGCCCGTTCTCCTTGATGCCCCAAGCGTTGAACGCGACGAACACCACCAGCGAACACGCGAGCGTCAGGTTCCAAGACGACGTTGGCGGGCTGAAGCCCGGGATCATGCCCAGCACGTTTGAGAAGAAGATGAAGAGCGCCAGCGTCCCAATGAGCGGGAAATACCGCTTCGCCTTCTTCGCGCCCATGACGTCTTTCACGGTGTCGTAGAAGACGCCAATAAAGACTTCCATGAACGTGCGCAGCGAGAGCTTGTCGTCGGGGATGACCGCCGACTCGTGGTTCTCGATGCTCTTCTTCGTGAAGTGACCGAGCACGGCAATGATGAGGACAACGAAGGCGCTCGCCAAGAGGGGTTCGGCCTTGTGTGCGTCGACGGGCTTGCCAAAAACCGTGTGGCCCAGCGCCTCCATGTTGTGGCCGAGGGCCGGAAACATGGCGACGAGATAGCTGAAGAACGACGTGTGTTCGGGCATGGGGACCGGCTCGGGTTTCGGGCGCGCGGAGCGACACCCAAAGGGTGCTTGGCCTTACACCAAACTAGGGCCCACGGCGATGATTTTTCAGGGGTTCAGCGGCAGGATTTGAAGGCTCGGTCTAGCGTGGTCGAAGCGCCACGAGCATCGCCGTGGCGTTGGCCTGGCATGCTGGCGCGGCCTGCACCGTGAAGGTCCTTGGCGACGCCCCGCCCGTCGCCGAGGAGCCCGTAAAGAGCGCCAGGAAGCCTCCCGTCACGCGCGGTGTCAGCGGCTCGGCAGTGGCCCAAGAGCCGCCGCCGACGTCGGCGATGAAGTAGAGGAGCTCGGCGTCGGCCTTGCTCTCGGGAATGGCCGGCACCACATAGGTGATGACCCCACCGTCGGTCGTCCCCCCGAAGCGCCCCGCCGGTTTCTGGTTCGCGATGGGGTTCCGGTCGTCGACCCCGCCGTAGCCCACCACGACGGCGCTCGCGTAGACCGGCTGCGGAAAGAGGAACTCGTAGGGCGGCTCCACGGCTTCCGCGATCCGCGAATAGAACTGAGTCGTGTGGGTGCCGCCCTGCCCGTTGTTGCATTGGCCAGGTCCCTGCGTGTCCATCGAGCCGCGATCGGCGAAGCCCGCCGCGGCCGGGCTCCCTCCGTCGAGCAGCGTGATGCCGAGCGGCTTGGTCCCTTGGAGCTCCAACGCCAGCCACACGAGGTCACCAGGTCTGGCCTCCCTGAGATTCGGAATCGAGAGCGTCTGCGTCTGCGCCGACGTCAGGTTGCTTAGCCCGCGGTACGTGATGCCTGCATCCGGCTGCGGGTTTGCGCCATCGCGCCCGTCGATGCCGGCGTCGCTTGCCGCGGCCGCGCCGGTCGTCACTTCGCCGGATTCAGAGAGAAGGATCTGACACCCGACGCCTAGCGCAGCCGCCGCGAGCACATGGCCAGCGCGAGCGTGAAGCGGCCTAGGGTTCACGGCCGTTTCCTACGGGATTCGCGCCTTCGCAGCAAGCGCGCGCGCCCGCCTTTGGCGAGTCGTGATGCCGGGTCGAGTCGGCCACTCACCCGTTCTCACTCGTTGGTGGTGTCATCCCCATCGTGCGCTGTGAGCAACGCACCAACCGCGATTCCTACGGGTAGGGCCACGTACCCCACCACGAAGGGAATCGGCGCCGCCCACTTGCGAATCAACACGAGCGCGACGACGGCGAAGAGCCCGAAGAGCTTGAGCACGGCGAGGGTTCCCAGCGTCGCCCCTTGTTGAGGTCGCCCTCCGTCGTGCTGTCGATCACGCCGCCGAGAATCTGGCGCATGGCCATCAGGTTCGCGACGGCAACGGCGCCGCCGACCAACGTCGACGCCGCGGCCCCACCGCCGCTCCGGACGAACGCCCCGACGCTCAAGGCGAGGGCCGTGACCGACACGGCGCGGAGCGTCACTTCGAAGGTGCGATCAGCTCGGCGGGCCATCGTGGGGATTCCCTGGCGCGTTGGCCCGCGGAGGACTCGGACCGTCGCCTTCGCGCGGAGCACGCGTTGCCAACCGTGATGGGAGCTGCTTGCTCTCTAGGTCGGCCTCTCGGTCGGCTTCCCGCTGCATCTCGTTCGCGGCCTTCATGAGGTTGCGGAAGCCGGCAAAGACGCCCAAGGCGAGGCCGACGAGGGTCAGGTACTTGGTGCCCAGCTTGCCGTCGGCCCAGCGACCAACCCAGAAGCCAAGGCCCATCGAGACGACCAGCTCGAGGCCGACGGTCCCGTACCTTCCAATCTGCTTCCAAGGTTGCACGGCCCTTATGGCTTATCATGGGCAAGAGGCCTCACCCAGGCCGGGGCCCCGCCAAGTGCAAACCTCTCGGTTGAAGATCCATCGGCTCGGCAGCGCGGCCTTCGTCTTGGCGTTCGCCATCGCGGCGGTGGCCCGAGCAGACGACGCGCCGTTGGCGGCTCCGCCCGCCGCAGCTCTCCCGGCCGCCCAGCCCGCGCCCCCGACGCAAGAAGCGCCGCCCGCGGAGAAGCCTCCGCCGTATGCGTTCGAGCCCGCGCCGCCCTCGGTCCACGCGCCCCAGACGGCGTTCTGGGTCGGCGCCCGCCTGGGCCTCCTCGGCTACGGGGGAGCGTTCTTCGTCAACGCACAGAATCGCGAGGAGACGACGGGCAACTTCATCGGGCAAGGGCTCGCCGGCGAGGCGAACGTTGGCGTTCGACTCAACCACCGGTACATCCCGTACTTGTTGCTCGAATACGCGGTCCTTCAGCCGGGGCATCGCTTCGACGACAACACGTCCGCGCAGAGCATCCTCGCGGGGCTCGGCTTTCGCTTCATCATCGGCAACGTTCACCGCACCGGGTTCCTCGCAGACCTCTCCGTCGGCCGGCGAACGATCAGCGTCGCTCGCGAGGGTCACTCCTTCAAGATGCAGGCACCAGAGATCTTCCGTCTGGGATTGGGCGCAGAGATTCGGATGTCGACGCGATTCACGCTAAGTCCGCTCGCCCACCTCTCCGGCGGCAGCAT
Source organism: Myxococcales bacterium (assembly GCA_016703425.1). NCBI lineage: Bacteria > Pseudomonadati > Myxococcota > Myxococcia > Myxococcales > Myxococcales bacterium. The sequence goes on along the minus strand of JADJCA010000008.1, from coordinate 385,214 downwards.
GTCTCAGTCGAGCGGCGAGATCTTCTACGCCCCTCAAGGCGATGGCGCTGACAGGCCGACGTTCATCGACGGAAGCATCTCCGGCTCGCAGCGCTCGTATCTCGTCGTCGGCATCGGCTGCGGCGCGCACTTCGATCTGTTCGGCGACTGACCCGGTCCGCGCGGCTTCGCGGCCAGCGAGATTTTTTTTTGGCGCCGGAAGTCCAAACGACACGGCCCCTGGATCGCCGGTCACCCGTCCGACGCGTGCCTCACGAGCGCCCGGGGCGCGTGGCCTGCTCAATCATCGCGGCCACTTCGTGATGAGGGGAGAGGTGTGCTGTCGCCCGCTCGAGACAACGTATCTGTCTTGTAACACTGCGTAAGCATGCGACAAATCGGCGTGTGGCCTGTGGCGCCACAGTCCCGCGCTGCTACTCCAAACAGGTCGCCGCTCACCGCGTCCCTCCGCACCAACCGGACGCGTCCGCGAGCAGGCTGAGAAAGGCCCCGTCCATGGAAGAGCTCCTTGACCGAGTCGTGCGCGTTCAACATGTCCGCGGGAGCGCGCTGTTCGACGCGCAGGGGCGAGTCCACCTCGACCGCTCCTCCGGCGCGAGCGCCGAGACGCGAGCGTCGATGCGCCTGCTCGTCGAGTCGACGCTTCGGGCTCGCGCCGACGAGGCCCGTCGCGACATCGGCAGCTTCAAGATCCTCGTGCGTCGCATGGGCGCCTTCGTCTGCGCCGTCATCTGCGCAGCGGAGGCCGATGAGGTCGCGTTGCGTCTGCAGCTCAACGTTCTCGCGATCAAGATCTCGGCGCTTAGCACGGCGCCGCGTCGCGACCGGACTTCGTCGATGCCTCCGAATGCGGTGCAGGCGCTTGAGCGCGAGCTCGTGTCTGACGTCGGCCCTCTTGGCAAGATGCTCTTCTTGGCGGGGCTCAAGCGCTTCAACGTGACGACCGAGAGCGTGACGATGGACGTGGCGCGTGATCTCGTGAGCCACCTCGCCGGCGAGATCCCCGAGCGCGCGCGACGCAGCTGGCTCGAGCGCGGCGGGGCGATCATCGAGGCTGCGGCCACGGGGCTCCCTCGGCCGATGCCCCCGCTCGTGCGCGCTGACAGTGCGCCGCGGTCCGGCGTCCAGCCGAAGTCCGGCGCGACCGAGCGACGGATCGCCTGAGGCTGCGGCAGAACTGGTTCGACGGCCTAAGCGAAGATCGCGGCCAGGCGCCGCGTGCGCGCCGCCAAGATCGCCACGAGGTTCGGTCGCATCGCCGCGAGCGCTTTGCCGCGATGGCTGAGGGCGTTCTTCTCCGCGCTCGTGAGCTCGGCCATCGTTCGGCCATCGGCGCCTTCGACGACGAAGAGCGGGTCGTAGCCGAAGCCGCCGGAGCCGCGCGGCGTGCGAAGGATGGTGCCTTCCGCTGAGCCCTCGCTGACGGCGACCGCGCCGTCAGCGAACGGGTCGACCAAGACGAGCGCGCAGCGAAAGCGAGCGCGCAAGCGATCGCTGGGGCGATGCAACTCCGGGGTCGCGCCGGCGTGACGAATCGAGAGGGGATCGTCGACGGCTTCAAGGGCAGCGAGCAAGGCCGCCCGGTTCTCCGCGTCCGTCGCCCGTTCGTGGGCGTACCGCGCCGAGCGAACGCCGGGCGCGCCGCCGAGAATGTCGACCTCGAGGCCTGAGTCGTCGGCGAGGCACAACATCATGCTCGCCTCGGCGAAGGCGCGCGCCTTCTTGGTCGCGTTCTTGACGAAGGTGTCCCCGTCTTCGACGACGGCCTTCGGCTCGCGGAGGACGTCGGCCGGCGCGAGCACGTCGACCGGGAGATCGGCCAACAGCGCCCGCAACTCGACGAGCTTGCCGGCGTTACCCGTGGCCACGAGCAGCGCGTGCTTCACGCCTTTTCCGCCGCGAAGAGCGTCGCCACGTCGACGCCGGCGCCCGCAAGTGCACCGAGCTGAATCTTGACCAACTCCGCGATCCCCAAGAGCGCGCAGTCGAGCATGGCATCAACCTTCGCCCTCGGCGCGGGCGCCCCCTCGGCGGTCCCTTGGATCTCGACGATGGCGCCCGATCTTGCGGCGACGACGTTGAGATCAACCTCAGCGCTCGAGTCTTCTACGTAGCAAAGGTCGAGGACCACGCTCCCGTCCTTGAGCATGCCGGAGCTGACAGCGGCGATGGGCTCGCGGAGCACCGGCTCCTTGAGGTCGCCGCGCTTCTTGAGCTTGTCGATGGCCAGGGCCATGGCGACGAAGCCCCCGGTGATCGACGCCGTGCGTGTGCCGCCGTCGGCTTCGAGGACGTCACAGTCGACCGTCAGCGTTCGCTCGCCGAGCTTGTCGAGGAAGATCGCGGCACGCAAGGCGCGACCGATGAGGCGCTGAATCTCGTGGCTTCGACCGCCGAGGGGCTTCGAGCGGCCATCGCGGCTCTCGCGGCGCGGCGGATTCGCGCGCGGGTGCATCTGGTATTCGGCCGTGAGCCAACCCTTGCCCTTGCCTTCGAGGAAAGGGGGGACCTTCGACTCCAACGACGCCGTGCAAAGGACCACAGTGCCGCCTGCTCGATAGAGGACCGAGCCCTCGGACGGGCGGTGAAAGCCGGGAAGGATCTCGATGGGGCGAAGAGCGTTGGCGGAGCGGCCGTCGGTGCGCATGCCACGTCATACCGCACTTCGGCGGACGAGCCGCGGCCTAACTCGCGGCGCCGATCCGTGGCAGCGGCATTGCCGTCGCGCGGGCCGGCGCGATGGGAAGCGCTACGCGGAACGATGTGCCGCCGCCCTCACGAGCCTCGGCCGACAACGCTCCGCCGTGAGCGAGGACGATCTGGCGCGTGATGGCGAGGCCGAGGCCCGTGCCCTCACCCTTGGTCGAAAAGAAGGGGTCGAAGACCCGCGAACGGATGTCGTCGGGAATGCCGCCTCCGCGATCCTCGATGCGAATCACGACGCTCATGCCCTCGGCGTCGACGCGGACGTCGATCTCGCCCCCAGCGGGCATGGCCTCCCGCGCGTTGCGCAGGAGGTTGAGCAGCGCCTGACGCACTTGCGCCTCGTCGAAGAGCACCGGTGGCAGCGCCTCGGCGACGTGCACGACGGCCCTTGTTCCGGAGCGCTCAAACTCCGGTTTCGCGAACTCGACCACGTCCGCTACGACGCCCCGGATGTCTTCCGCTTCCATGCGCGGGGACGGCAAGCGCGCGAGCCTCAGGTATTCCTCCGACAAGAGCTCGAGGCGACCGACCTCGCGACCCACGGCCTTCAGGAGCGCCAGCGCATCGTCGGGCGTCTCGTGCCGCACCAGCTCCTCTTCCAGGAGGTCGAGGTTGAGGCCGATTGACGACAGCGGGTTTCGAATTTCATGCGTGACGTGCGCGGCCATTTTTCCGATGGCCGCGAAGCGTTCGTTGGCGAGGGCCTTCTCTTGCGCGCCCGCCACCGCGCCGACCATCTGCTCGAAGGACGCGGCCAGCTGCCCGATCTCGTCGTCGGCCTTCACGACTTCTCGCGGGACGAGATCGCCGCGCGCGACGGCGCGGGCGCGCTCCGTGACCCCTTGCAGCGGCGCGAGGAGCTTGCGCGTGTGCCACGACACGAGGACCCCGACGCCGAGCGTCAGGAGCGCCAACACCGCGAGCGCAAGGAGCGAGCGTTGCTCGCGACGCCTTGCGTCCTCCGTGAGGTCGCTCATGGCCAAGGACACCTCGTCTGCGAGCTGATGAAGGCGACGCTCCGCCTCGTGCTCCTCCGCGGCGACGATGGACACGACGCGCAGCGCTTCGCCGCGCTCCGCGGCGCCAAGGGCCGCGAAGAGCCGCTCGAAGTCCGCGCGGTCGTCGCTCAGCGACTCCTCCGAGGCACGCAGCTCCGCGCCCCAGCGCGCCGCGAACGCCGTCGCGGTCTCCGAGGCGACGGCCGACAGCCCCTGCTCGACGGCGTACCGGGTCTCCAGAAACTTGGTTCGGCGGGCGCTCACGAGCGTGAGCAAGACCTGGTGCGTTGACTCGGGCGCCCTTTCGTTTGGGATTCCATCGACGAGAAACGAAATAGTGGCCTGCGTGGCCCGCAGTTGACCGAGCTTCAACGCCACCGGGACGTAGCCGCGGGTGAGCTCGTCGCTGTGCCGTGCCGTGGTTCTTTGCGCGACGACACTCCACCCGACGGTGATGGCAAAAGCCACCACCGTCACCGTGAAGGAGGCGAGCACCCGTCCTGCGACGGAGGTCCTCGGCGCGACGCCGGCGCGGCGAGCGATCTCCGTCGTCATCGCGTCCCGGCCGCCCGCTCAAGGACCTCGAACAGATCGAGCGTCCGTCGACCCGCCTTCTGGAGCGCGCGCCGGCTGCTCGCGCATGCGGTGACCACCGTGCCCGGCGGGAGCTCGGCGGCGCGGGCCGTTGCCATGACGTGGCTCGTCGCGGGCCTGGTGAGCGGCAGGAGCCCGCCGCCTCCGGAACACGTGCCCCGGAGGCCCGACGCATGGCCGTCGACAGGGGCGTGACCCACGACGTGCGTCAAGAGGGCCCGCGGCTCCGCGGTCCGGCCGAGACCACGACTGAGCAAGCATGGGTCATGGTAGGTGAAGGTGCCGAGGTCCACCGACGCTGCGTCGAAGCGAGCGAGCCGCGCGTGAGCGTCGTCGAGTAGCAACGTTGGCGGGGTGGGCCACGTCAGCGAAGAGAGCGCCGTCAGGGCGTAGTGGCACCCGGGATCGGAGACGACGAGGCGGCGCGTCGCAGCGATGGCCGCGAGGGCCGTCGCCGCCGCCAAGAAGCCTTCGCGATCACCGGCCAGGAGCAATGGATAGCCACAACACCCTTCGTGGACGCTGACGTCGCCTTTGGCCGTCGCCCGTGTTCGTTGAGCGACACTCAACGACGCTCGTGCAACGTCCGGCGCCTTGCGCAGCGAAAGACAGCTCAGCAAGAGCAGGTCGTCGCCGCGGCCCGCCGCGAGCCCTCGCGCCAAGGTGGCGGCCTCCCGCTCCATGGCCGCGTAGCCGTCGCGCGCTCGTCGTGCGGCCGACGGCGCCACGTCGCGAAGCGCGCTTCGCGCGTCGAGGAGCGTGTCGGCCACGGGGTTCTCATGGTCGCAGGCCCCGCGACACGCGAGGCACCCCGTGCACGCCCACGCGCCGGTGGCTGCCTCGACGCTCCTCGGCAGGTCGCCCAAGCCGATGGCGTAGGCCGTCGACATCTTCCCCCACGGCAGCAGCGACTCCTTGGGTTCGGCGTTGGAGACGGGGCACACGCCGCGGCAAAGTTTCGGGCAAAACGCGCACGTCTCGAGCGCGCCCTGCCTCTCTGCGAGCGTCGGCAGCACGTGGAGTGAACGTTGCGCGGGCCTTTTCACGGGCGAGTTCCGAGAACGATCTGCAACCTGGCTAGCGAAGTATGCGGGAGTCCTCGTTCCCGAGCGAGTTCGGTGATGGCGTCGGCCATGGCGACGTTTTGTCGGTGCATCTTCGAGCCAAAGTGATGCTCGACGTAGCGAATCGCTTCGGCGCTGCGCGCCCGAGCCAGCGCCACGCCGACGCTAAGGGTCCGCGGGCCCAAGAAGCGCACCAAGAGGTCTGCCCAGGGCGCGGTCTTCTCGCCGCTCACGACCGCCTGAGCCTCCTTCGCGGCAGCGAGACCGAGATCCAAGAGCTCGCGGTTGCGCATCAACCCATCCACGGAGCCGGCCGCATCGAGCGCACACGCGAGCGGCAAGAAGGTCACGGTGCTGGCAACGTTGAGCGCTTGCGTCCCGGCGTGCAGACGAGCCGTGATGCCCGATGCGGTGAGGTCGCGGACCAGCTCGTCGACGACCGGTGAGAGAGGGCGCGGCTCCTCCACCAGCGTGGTAGCCACGCGGGGAAGCCAATAGCGAATGGCGCCCTCGTCGTTGCGGTACGCAACGACGCTCGGCATGGCGGCAACGAGTTGGCCGTGGAGCATCCCGTGGACGCGCTCGAAGTCTTTGGGCAAGAGCGGTGTCAACATGACGACGGGCTTGCCGGGTGCCGCGAGCTTTGCCAACGTCGCGTCGTCGAGATCGAGCGCCGACACGGTGCACAGGACAACGTCGGCGCCGTGCGGAACCGTGAGGGCGCGTGTCGGCTCCACCAACGTCAGCGCTTCGGCGCGACGGTCAGCGCGAGTGATGGTGATGGGGCCCCGTACGTCGCGACGCACGACGAAGGTGAGCGAGGCCTTCCCGCGGACCGCTAAGAGGACACCGTAGACGGAGCCCAGTGCTCCTTCGCCGAGGACCGCCACGTGCATGCGCTCGTGGTAGCACCGGCGCCCAACGGCGGTTCGTTATTCGAGCCTTGCGGCACGGAGAACGCCGCGCAGCACGTAGTCGAGGTACGTCGCGTTGCCTTCTGACCAGAGCACCAGCGGTTCGACGAGGCTCCCGGAGTCGTCGACCCCGTAGAGAAACTCGACGGGGCCCATGGCCGACAGCTCGTGGAGCGTTGCCTGACGGGGAACGCGCGCGGACTCCTCAAAGCGCGCCGACGCGTAGGCGATGCCTTCGCCGAAGGACTCGATGGCACCCCGGTGTCGTTCCGGGTCTAGCTCGTCGAGCGGCAAGAGTTCCCAGCCAGCGTCGACGAGCACGGGGAACATGTCGCCTTCGGACGCCTCGTCGAAGGGCCGTGAGCCGACCGACTCGTTGATGTCGTGTCGCGCCAGGAAGCTCACGAGGCGGGCGGCGGCTCGCTTTCGCTCGGGGCCCCAGATGACGGACAGGAGCGCGGCGACCTCCTTCTCCGACGATGCGCGAAGCAGCGCGGGATCGCGTGACCCGCTGTCGATCGCGGGGTTGCGAAGGGTCTCGTGCGCCCAGCGAATCGCGTCGCCCAGGGGGCCTTCGTGCTCCCCGAGGGAGGTCGCGCTGGCGGCATCGAAGGCGGCCGCGTGCACCTCGAGGAGTCGGCCGACGACGTACCGGTGCGAGCCGAGGGCTCGAACGACACGCGCCACGTCGTCGCCCGACGAGCAGGGGAGGGAGAAGCCGATCATCCGGACGAACCGAGTTCGAGCTTTATCGCGCTCAGCGATACGTGCAGAGAATGTCGTGATCGCAGATGCGGAAGACATCGCCTTCGTTGATCTGCTTGCGGGCGATTCGTTGCCCGTTGAATTCGATGCCGTTGGTCGAGCCCATATCGACCATGAAATAGAGGCCGTTCTGGAACTCCACCATCGCGTGCTGTCGCGACACGTTGGGGTCCTTGAGCGTCAGATCGCTCGACTGCTTCCCGCGTCCGATGACGAAGCGATCCTTGGACACGGTCTGGCGCTCGCCGTTGTAGACGAGCGCGAGCATCCCGCCCTGCGGCGAGGGCGACGGCGCCGGCGGCGGGGGCTCAAAGCCATTGGGGCCTGGCGTCGGCATTCCGCCGCTGCGGGGAATCGGCGGCGGCACGCTCCGCGGTGGCACCGGCGGAACGCTTCGTGGTGGAACGGGCGGCAGCCCCAGGCCGCCCACTGAACGCGGCGGAGGCGCGGGCAGCCCACCGCCGCTGCTGCCCATCGGAGGCGACGTCCCCATGCCGCCCATCCGCGGCGGCGGCGCCGGCAGGGGAGCACGGTTCATGGCTCCCGACATCGGTGCGGGCCCCGCGCTTGGTCCGGGCATGCCGCCGCTGCGAACCGGCGGCGGCGGTCCGGTGCGCGGCGCCGACGACGGCACCGACGGCGGCGGAAAGGTGCCCGGTTGCCGATCGGGGCCTCCAGGAAACGGCGTTCGCGTGCCGTAGCTCCGCTGACGCGCGTATTGCTTCATCGCCTCGTTGATGAGGTAGTCGACGCTGCACTCGAGCTCACGCGCCATCTGCTCGAACGTCTCCCACAGGACGTCGCGGCACTGGAACGTTCGTGCGCTTTTCTTGTTCGGATCCGAGCTCATCGTCAAAGACACTCCTCAGAAGCCCGCGCGTCGCGCGAGCCGACACGCCAGGGCCGCCCTGCTTGCCGTCACTCCGTCATCGATGGGATAACGCAGAATTTGGCGAACTCGCCGACGGTCTTGATCTCCTTCGACTCCCGCTCCTGAGTGCCCGGCTTGGGCACGTCGCAGGACCAGCCGCATTCGTCAGCCGCTTCGCACTTCGGGATCAACATCGTGTCCGCCTCGTGTCGCTGGACGACGGGGATGTCGGCCTTCTTGCCGCCGTAGAAGAACCCGAGCGCCACGAGCCGCGCTCCCATGTCTTTCGAGTCGAGATAGGGCGCGATGACGTCACGCGCCTTCTTCGGGCCCTCTAGCTTCTGGATCGAGCCGCCGTAGGAGACGGTCTCCGTGAGGCTCATCTTCTGCGTCGGCACCTTCGGGAGCTTGCTCATGAAGGTGTCAAGCTCCTTCGTGGTGATCGTCTTGAGCGCCAGCGAAGCGGCGACCCAGCGAACCTTCCACTTGGCGCTCGAATCAAAGAGCTCGTAGAGCCGCGTCGTGACCATCTCCTTGGGAAGCTCGCCGAGGCGGCCGAAGACAAGGTCACGAACGGAGTCAGGCGTCGCGTCGTCTTTCGCCAAGGCAAAGAGCTTGTCGATGTCGCCCTTGTTGCTCTTGTCGACGCGGCCTTCGAGGGCCGCGAGGGCGGCCTTTCGGCGCTCTTCGCTGTTGTTCTTGTCGCTGGCGTACTTGAGCAGATAGTCGATCGTCGGCCGCCCCCCGATGCGCTTCATTCCCCCGAAGACTCGGATGAGCTCTTGCTCCTGATACTTGGCGACTTGTTGCGCGAGCTGCTCCGGCGTGGTCTTGATCCCGCCGCGCTTGTTCGCATCGGCGACCAAGGGTTTCTGCTTCTCGATCCACTCGTTGGAGTCGAGCTTCTGCGCGAGCGCCACGATGGCTGCCGACGCCTTCAGCTTCGTTTCCGGATCACCGATCTCGGCGATGAGGAGCGCGAGGCGGTCAATCTTGCTCGACGTCTCGGTGATCATTCCGGGTAGCGCCTTGACGGCCGGCGCGCCCAAGAACCGCAGCACCTGTTCGACGCCAAACTGTTGCGCCGTGTAGTCGATGCGGGCCTCGAAGTCGGCCTGCGTCCAATAGGTGATGGCCGCCGCCAGCTCGCTCCGGACCTTCTCGTCGGTCACCAGCGGCGGGTCGTGAGAGAGAACCGCGAAGGCTGCGTCCTTAAAGGGGGTCGACGGATCGGGCGGGCGCGTCCCGTCCGGGTTCTTGGCCGGCGGAGGCGTCTTGATCTGCTTCACGAGCTCCGGCGCCATGGCCTCCAGGAGCTTCTTCCGCGTGTCCGGCTGGAGGGCAACAATGGCGCCTTCCTTGACCTCGCCGCCCTCGTCCTTGAACCCTTCCACGAGGTACGGGATGCCCCAGTTTTTTCCGTGCCGCGGCTTCATCCGAATCAACGACAGCGCCGCTTCGACGCGCAGCGGCCAAGCGAATTTCTCGTGGGTGACGACGGCGTAGAGCTTTCGCGGTCCTTGCTCCGTTGTTTCCCAACGGTGGACATCGTTCTCGCTGACGGCGCACCCGCCGATGCCGAGCGAAGAGAGTCCCAGGACGAGGGCGAACGCAACCGTTCGCGTGCTCCGTTTGTCGATGATCATGGTCGTTCCCGGTCCCTCGGACCCTCTCGAAGTGTACGGCACACGGTTCATCCCGCGTCTTTTCATCGCGCGCGGGTGGATGAGCCCTCATGCCCCGCCATCGCGCGGGCGTCAGCGCTCCACCAATCCAACAAGCATCCAACAAAAGCAGGGGCCCGAAGACCCGACGCGCCATCCTACGCCGCCTCGCGTTCTTTCCCAAGCTTCCCACGACCTCCACCGCGGCCCTCGTGAGGAGCCTCGCAACCAAACTTGGCCTCCCCTCGCACGGGCGCCTATGTAGGATAACGTACGCAATGGCGCTCCCCCTCTTTGCTCCTCGTCGCACGACCGATGGTGACGCCCAGGAAAGCGTTCCCGAGGTCGAGCGGTCCGCCGCGGTTCCCGCGCGCAACCTGCCGTCGAACGTTCGACTGGCGCCGTCGGAGATGCGCTCGCGTTTGCGTGCGGTCGTCGGGCCCAACGCCGCGCCGTCGCACGCCCGTGGCCGCGAGGCCATCGCACTCCTCCTGTGGACCGCGGCCTTGTTCGTGTCGCTGGCGCTCGCCTCGTTTCAAGGGGACCCGGCGCAGAGCACGAGCTACGGACCGAATTGGGTCGGGCCCGTTGGCGAAGTCATCGCGAAGGCGCTCGTGGGCGCCATCGGCCTCGTCGCCTGGGCGCTCCCGCTCGAGGCGGCGCTGCTGGGCATTCCCCTCGTGCGCTCAAAACCCAGCACGCTCACGCCGGCGCGCTTCGCTGGCGACTTGCTGATCGTGCTGACGGCGTCGGCGCTCTTGCAGGTGGGCTGGCCGGGCTTGCGCGCCTTCGGCAGCGCCGCCGCTGCAGGTGTGGTCGGAGAGCTCTTCGGTGAGCTCGCTCGCTCCCTGTTCTCTACCGTCGGAAGCTTCATCGTCGGCTTCGCGACTTTCGGCCTCATCTTGATCGGCCGCGCCGCGTTCTCGTTTATTGCGCTCATGCGCTTCGTCGCCGACTTTGGCGCGCGCGGCGCCCGCGGCACCGCGGCTGGCGCGCGCAGCGTCGCCGAGGCCTGGCGCACGGCCCGCGAGATCGAGCGCGAGCGCGCCGAGCAGGAGCGGAAAGACGCCGAGCCGCGGATCGCTCTCCAGAAAGACGTCGCCGCGACCATCGCCGTCCTGCCCGAGGACGACGCTCTCGCCGCGGCGCTCGAGGGCGACGAAGAGGTTCCCGACGTGTCACAACGCCGCCTTCGCAAGGCCGATGCGCGCGAAGCGGGCTCCGCCTCTGGCGGGGCCACCACCGTGGCGCTCGGCGACGCGGCGGAGCGAGCGAAGGCGCGACGCCGTGCCAAGGCGCAAGGCGCTTCGGTCGAAGACGGCGAGCCGGAAGGCGTCTCATCCGAATCCTCGGCGGAGGCCGAGCCCTCCAGGGACGAGGACGCGAGCAAGCGGCGCCGCAAGGCGAAACAACTCTCGTTGCCGGCGCCCGTCGGTGAAGGCGACGACGCTGGGGCGGCGGTCGCTGACGTGGACGACGTTTCGCTCTCCCAGGCCGAAACGCCGGACGCATCGTGTGCGGTGCCCGAGGAGGCAGCCGACAACGACGACGTTGCCGACGCCACCGCCGACGCCGGTGTCGGCGCGCCGGGCACGCGCCCGAAGAAGAAGCTCAAGGAGCCGACCATCGTCGACACCTCGAGCGTCCTGCAAAAGGAGGCCGTTCGAGAGCGCGAGCGTGCACGGCCTCAAGCGCCGACGAGCTTTGAGCTGCCGAAGATGGACTTCTTGGTCGCCGCCAAGGTTGATTCGGCAGCCGTCGTGGACAAGGACGCGCTCTTCAAGAACGCCGAGCTGCTCGTCAAGACGCTCTCCGACTACGGCGTCAGCGGCAAGGTCGAAGACATCCTCCCAGGGCCCACGGTCACCACCTTCGAGGTCTCTCCGGCCGCCGGGACGAAGGTCTCCAAGGTCGCCTCGCTCGCCGACGACCTCGCCTTGGCGCTCGCGCGCAAGGTGCGCATTGTGGCGCCCATCCCCGGCAAGAACCGCATCGGCTTCGAGTTGCCAAACGAGCGCCGCATCCCCGTGTCCCTTCGCGACCTCATCGAGGATCGTCGCTTCCAAACGCTCGACGCGCCGCTGCCCGTCGTCTTGGGCCGCGACATCGTCGGTGCTCCCGTCTACGCCGACCTCGCGAGCATGCCGCACGTCATCGTCGCCGGCGCGACCGGCGCCGGCAAGAGCGTCGGTCTCAACGTGATGCTCACCTCGCTGCTCTTCCGGCGCACGCCCGAGGAGCTTCGGCTCCTCATGATCGATCCCAAGGTCGTCGAGCTCGCTCCCTTCGACCGCATCCCGCACATGCTCTTGCCCGTCGTGACGGACATGAAGCAGGCGTCCAACGCCCTCAAATGGGCCGTCGACGAAATGGAGCGCCGCTACCAGCTCTTCGCCGACGCCGGCACCAAGAACATCGGCACCTTCAACAACTGGGTCGACCGGGTCATCCGCGGGGAGATCAAGAACCCCTTGCCGAGGACTGTGACGGCGAAGGACCATAACGGTCTACCGGAGGAGCTCCCGCCGCAAGCCGGCGAAGAGGGGACCGCGCCGCTCCCCGAGCGCCTGCCCTTCATCGTCATCGTCGTCGACGAGTTTGCCGACCTCATGATGCAGCAGGGGAAAGAGGTCGAGGCCGCCGTCGCCCGCCTCGCCCAAAAGGCGCGCGCCGCTGGCATGCACGTCATCCTCGCGACGCAGCGACCGAGCGTCGACGTCATCACGGGCATGATCAAGGCGAACTTCCCGACACGCATCGCATACCGCGTCGCCCAGAAGGTCGACTCGCGGACGATCCTCGATGAACAAGGCGCCGAGCACCTGCTCGGTCGCGGCGACATGCTCATCAAGCTAAACGGGACCAACGAGACCAAGCGCGTCCAGTGCCCGATGATCAGCGAGGAAGAGGTCCAGCTCGTGACCGACTTCCTCCGCAAGCAGGGCGAGCCGGTCTACGACGAGAACATCCTCAAGCCGCGCGACGAGGACGGTGCCGCGGATGCCGAGGACGATGCCGAACAAGATCCGCTCTACGACGACGCGGTTCGCCTCGTCGCCGACACGCGCCGGTGCTCCACGTCGTGGCTGCAGCGCAAACTAGGCCTCGGCTACAACCGTGCCGCCCGGATTGTCGAAATGATGGAGCGGCGGGGGCTCGTGGGGCCTGCGAACGGCGCCAAAGATCGAGAAGTATTGATTGATCCCATCTGACTTAACTCACGGAAATCGTTTGCGGTTGCGGCGTTCAACGCGGGGCGCCGAGGGGCGGCGCCTTATTTCTCTTGCAAAGTGCGTGGAGTCTGCTTCTGCATATGCCGGCTGTACGGAGGACATGGGTGGCTGACGAGAGCGCACGGGCACGCATGATCGAGGACATCTCGAACCTCCTCCGCGAGGTCCCGGTGCCTGAAGCCACCCGCACGGCAGGCCTTCAGCTCATTGGCTTCCTCGCGCGCCGCATGCCCGGCGAGGAGCCGCACCGTCTCGGCGTTGACGAAGCCCGCCACCAGCGGCAATCCGAGCAGCGCCTCAAGGTCGCGCGACGGCGCGCGCGCTGAAGGCCCGCTTGACCGAGGAGCGCACGGAGGAGCGCGCAGAGGGGGCGCGACGCTCGCGGAGCCGCTTCAGCCCCCTAACGGCACGCTTGCAGAGGCTGCCGATCGCGATCTTGGTCGTCGTCGGCGCGCTTCTCGTGTTCACACGCGCCCGTCGCCCCTCCGTTGTCGGCCTTGGCGCGCCGGTGGCGGTTCCCTTGGCATCGCCCGCGCTGTCGGCCGAGGCGGCCTTGGGCACGCTTGAGCCGCTCGGCGCAGGTGTCGTCAACGCCCACGCGTCGACGACGTTCCACGGTGACCGCGCTCGCACGCACCGCGCTCCCGGCGTCGTCGCAAGAGCGCCGAGGGAGCGCTGGTCCATTGCCCTCGGTGCGCCCGTCGTCGCGCAACCGGTGCTCTCGAACGATGAGAAGACCGTCCACGTGCTCGCGCTCGATGGCACGCTCTTGGCCGTCGATCGCCGTGGCGCCATTCAGCGCAAGGTGGCGCTCGGGGCGAAGGCCTACGGGACGCCGCTCGTGGGCGACGACGGCACGGTCTACGTTGGTTGTGATGCCAAACGCATGGTCGCCGTCGCAAAGAGCGGCAGCATCGCGTGGAAGCTCGACGTGGAAGGGGAGGCCGACGTGGCGCCGGCGTTTGTGGACGGCGGCCGACTCGCCTTCGCTGCCGGCCCGGTTCTCTACGTCGTCTCGACGAGCGGCGTCGTGAGCGCTCGATACCGTGCGAAAAAGAAGATCTTCACCGCGCCGGCCATCGCCGCCGATCAGACGATCTACTTCGGCAGTCAGGATCGCCACGCCTACGCCGTCTCGCCTGACGGCCGCCTCAAATGGTCGGTCGACCTCGGCGCTGACGTCGACGGGGGCCCAGCCGTCGCCGACGATGGCGACGTCTATTTCGGAACCGATGGAGGCGCCGTGTTTCGGCTGCGCCCCGGCGACGGCTCCGTCGTCGCGCGTACGGACGTGGGCGGGCATGTGCGCGGCGCCATCTCCGTTGCCCGCGATGGCGGCCTCCTCGTCGGGGTTTACGGTCCGCGCGCGGGTTTGCTCCGCCTCGTACGCGGCGCGGTCGTCGGCGCCTTCCGCGTCCCGGGACCGTCTTCGCGCGAGTTTGGCGTCCACGGCGGTGCCCTCGAGGACAGCGAGGGAACCCTGGTTTTTGGCGCCCAGGACGACGCGGTCTACGCCATCGAGCGAGGTGGTCGAGTGCGATTTCGCGTCGACCGCGGAGCCGACGTCGACGCACCCGTCACCCTCGCGAGCGATGGTGGTCTCATCGTTGCCGCTGACGATGGTAGAGTGGCAGAGCTAGGCGACTGAGCGCCGGCGCTGACATCGATCGTTTCGCATTCGCGGTTTTCATGCGCGGGATCCCCCCCGTCCTCGACACCGATAGTGAAGACGTCGCCTGGGCTCTCCAGACGGCGGAAGCACTTTGGCTTCGCAACGAACGCGTCGACGCGATCGTTTGGCTTCGTCGCGCGGCGCAAGCTGCCGGCGACGCCAGTGACAACACACGTGCCCTCACCCTGGCACGTTCCGCCGTCGACCTCGCCGAGTGGCTCACCGGGCAGCCGAGCGCTGGCGGAGCGCCGAGCCAGCCGGCGGCGCAACTGCACGACTCCATCGAAGAGCTCCTCAATGCGTCGGCGGGGCCGCCGCCGGCACAAGGACGAGAGCCCGGCGCGGGCCTCTTGCATCCGTGGACCGACGAGGAGACGCGCGAGCTGCGTCGCGGCCCCGATATCATCGACCGGCCCCTCCTCGACGATCAGGAGGAGCTGACGGAAACGGTGACGGCCATTGGCGAGCGCGTCGGCAAGAACGTGCTCCCGCTCGGGCCAAACGCGGCGCCGAACGCGGTGCCCAACGACGGCTACGACGAAGACGACGACGTCGTCACGAGCGCGAACCTCAAGGTGCGTCCGCGCGGAGCCGCTGCGCCGTCGCCGCGCCCGCCGCCGCCGCCGCCGAAAGCCGGTCTCCCGCCCATTCCGCCGCGCCGCCCAGGCCCGCCGCCGCGGCCCGTCGCGAGGGAAAATCCGCCGTCAAACTCCGTGGAACTCGGCGACGCGGATCTCGTCACGATTCCCCCGCCGCTCGCCGATTCACAGACCATTCACCTTCCGCCTGCTGGCGGCGGTCTCGGCGATAGCGCCACGCAAAGGCTCGCAACGCCCATCACGCCGCCCGATGAAACTGAGTCGTCGCTGGCCGCGCATGTCGTGGCGCTTGAGGACTCGGTGGAGACGATGGTGCACGATCGAGCTGGGCTCGCGACGCTCGCCGCGCTCTACGACACGCCTGAGAGCGCGACGGAGACGCAGGCGCGGGGACGGCGCGGCGCCTCCACGCGACCACCCCCGGCATCGGGCCGAGAGATCATCGAAGACGGTTCGGTGGCTTTCGATAGCGGGACGCTCACGACCAACATCCCGCTCACGCCCGCCAACGAGGACCTCTCGGACCTCGCCGCCGATCCCGATGTGGTAGCGGCCATGCCCCAACGCGAGGGACGCCCCACGAGCCGTCCCGTCGACGTCCACAAGAAGGGGGGCAAAGACATCGTCGACCTCGAAGGGGTCGACGCTCTCAACGACATCCCAGAAGAGGAGCGCGATCTCTTCGCGTCCAAGGCGACGCTTCACGACCTTTCGGAAGACGACGAAATCGCAAACTTTGCCCTCGCCCTCGTCGTGACCGGCGACGTCGATGTCGTCGCGACGGTTCTCGACGCTCACGAGCGCCTCCCTTCCGGAACGGTGCTCCGCGGCCGTGGGACTAACGAGAAGGGTTTCGAGCTCCGGCTTGTGTGCCGGTCAAAGGTCGCCCGGGTGGCAACGTGGCCGGGCCCGCCCGTCGAGGCGGCGTTTCGCGCATGCCCTTGGGTCGAGGACGACCTCCGCATCGCCACCGATCGCATTCAAGCACTCGTGGGCATCACCTCCGGTCCCCTGGCGGACCGCATGGATGCGTCGCTGCGCAACGAGGTCGTTCGCGGCATGACCTCGAGGGCGCTGGCGCCCGGCGAGACGCTCCTCAAAAAGGGAGAGACCGTGCCGGGCCTCTACGTTGTCGGCGTGGGCGGCCTCGAGCTCGTCGATGGGGCCGAGGTTGTGTCCGACGTCATCGTCGGCGACTTCGTCTTTCCCACCGAGGTCCTCGGAGCCGGGTCGGCCCCGCACGCGGTGCGCGCTCCTCGGGACGGCGCAGTGGTCCTCTTCGCGGATCGCAGGACGACCCAAGAGCTCATGGTGACCTGTCCTCCGCTACTCGAGATCCTGGCGGGCATGTGAGCTCGACGCTGCGGTAGCCCGCGTTCCGGCGAGCGCTGTCACCGCCGAAGCTCGCCCGCCGCGCCCTTCGCCGCCGACTCCACCTCCCAGCGGAGCTCCTCGTTGCCTTCGGCGCCGGCAAAGCGAAGACCGAACCACTTCGCCGTCATCGAGATGCTTGGCCGGCCGTCGGTCTGCGCGGGGAACCTGACCCGAAACGCTTGCCGCCACGGTGTCGTGTACGGAAAATACGTCCGCTCCAGCGCACCGGGCTTCGCGATGGCGTCGATCTTGGCCGGGGCCGTCTCGTTGCCTTGGTCATCGATGAGCCGCACGATCCACGAGCTGTTCGGCTTCGTCAGGTCGGTCCAGCGCCGGTTCGAGCCGTACAGCGCCACGTAGAATTGGTGCGCTTCGCGCGTCTCGTCGAGCGTCGCCTGCAGGAGCTTCCGTCGCTGATCGACGGTGAGGCGATAGTCGTTGGCGTAACGAATCACGTAGGCCCAACGAAAGTCCCAGGACTCGTAGGTTGACGTCACCGTGAGGAGGTCGTCGAAGCGCGAGAGCGATACGAGGTTGCTCGTCCGCGTCCATCGTTGGAGCACGTCGGAGTAGTCGCCGGCCACGTATTCGCGCGGTCCCGTGGCGAGCGACACATGCGGGTCACCACACGCCAGGGTCGACGCGGCGACAAGCACGACAAGAGCGCGGAGGGAGGTCGCGCGGGCTACCCGCATCGGCAGCACTCTACAGGGTTTTGCCGAGTGCTTCAGCTTCGCAGCGCTCGCGCCGCTTCTGCTCGCCGTGCCGCGCCGATCTTTTCCCCACCCCAGCGAGCGCGCTCGGCGATACTCCGATCCGATGGCGCGAGGGAATCAGAGGCGGATCTTCGGTTCGCTCCTCGCCGGGGCGTGCCTCTTGTGGCCCCTTCTCGCCTTCGCGAACGAGCCCGCCGCCGACGGCTCGCGGCAAGCGGTTCTTCTTCGCGTCGTCGTGGGATTGGCCGGCGCCACGGCGCTCGCCGTCGCCGCGGCGCACCCCGTGGTCCGGCGCCTCGAGCGGCGCTTTGGGCTCACCGTGCTCGTGTCGAGCGGGATTCCGTTTCTGATCCTTGGGTTGATCTTTAGGCACCCAAAGGTCGGCGTGCTCACGGACGCTGTACTTAACGACCTCAGGCCGGCGCTCGAGTTTGCCTTCGGCCTCATGGGCTTCGCCATGGGCCTGCAGTTCGATGTCCGCGAGCTCGACACGCTGCCCGAGAAGACGGGAGCCGTTCTCTTCGCGGAGACGGCGCTGCCCCTCGCGACCACGACGGTGGCCTGCGCGGCGGTTCTCTTCGCCCTCGATCCGTCGTGGTCGCTTTCACAGTTCGAGACGGCGCGAGACGCCCTCGCGGGCCTTTCGCAGCGGCCGGCGCTGCGCGACGCCCTCGCGCTGGGCGCGTGCGCGACGCAAGCGGCGCCCGTCGCCGCCGTCGCCATCGCTGGCAGCACCGGTTCGCTCTCGGCGCGCATCGTGGCGCACATCGCGCGCCTCGACGACGCCGGCGGCGCCTTCGTCCTCGCCGTCATCTGCGCGTTCTTTCGCCCAACCGATGCCGTCGCCGCCTGGAAGCTGCCGCATATCGCGTGGCTCTTCGTCACCCTCGGTATGGGGGGGCTCTTCGGCTTGCTCACGTACGTGCTGCTGCGCGGCGCCAAGAGCCCCACGGAGCGCTTCAGCCTCCTCATCGGCGCCGTGGGCCTGTCGGCAGGGATGAGCGGCTACCTCGCGATTTCGCCCATCGTCACATGTGCCATCGCCGGCGCGCTGCTCGTCAATCTCCCGTTCAAACACATCGCCCAACTGCGAGCGAGCATCACCGAGATCGAGCGCCCGCTCTACATGATCTTCCTCCTCATCGCGGGCGCGCTCTGGGATCCCACGGCGTGGCAGGGGTGGCTCCTCGTTCCGGTCTTCGTGCTCGCGCGCGTTGGTGGCAAGCTCGTGGGAGCGCACGTCGCCAAGTCAGTGGGACCCGAAGCGCTCCCCGATCCGACGACGCTGGGCCTCGCGCTATCGCCTCAGGCGCCCATCACGATAGTCACCATCGTTAGCTACGCGACGCTCTATCAGCCCAACGACGGAGCGGCGTCGACGATGCCGTGGCTCATGACGGCCACCATCGGCGGCGCTGTTCTCACGGAGGTCACCATTCAAGTCATCGTCCGCATGCGCGGCGACCTGCGCTTCGACACGCCGAGCGCGGCCCACTTCTCGTTGCCGCCGCCGGGTGGCTCAAGTCCGTCGCATCCATCGCATCCCTCCAATCCCGGGAGAGCCACTGATGCCGCGCGCCATCTTCCTCTTAGGCCTCGTCCTCGTGCTCATCGCGGCGGCTCGGTCCTTCTTGCCGCAAGAGACCTCGCTCGTTGGCTCCGGGGCGGCGCTCGCGTTCGGCTTCGTGCTGCTTGCCGCACTGCAAGCGGGGACCATCGTCGGCGGCTTGCGCATGCCCAAGCTCACCGGCTACCTCGCGTGCGGATTTTTGGCGTGGCCGAGCGTCGCGAACTTCGTCACGGAGCGGATGCTCGGCGACCTCAAGCTGGTCAACAACGTCGCCATCGGCCTCATCGCCCTCTCCGCCGGCAGCGAGCTGAACATCCGCAAGCTTCGACCACGGCTCCGCGCGATCCTCTCGACGGGGACCATCTCCATCGTGTTCGCCGTGCTGCTCATCGGCGCCACATCGTTCGGCCTCGCCAGCTTCTTGCCCTTCATGAACGGCATGTCCGTGCGCGAACGGCTCGCCGTGTCGCTGCTCATGGGCGTCGTGCTCGCGGCCCTCTCGCCAACGGTCACGCTCGCGATCATCGGCGAGACGGGCGCCGCTGGCCCCATCTCCGAGACGATCCTAGGGCTCGTCGTCCTCGCCGACCTGGTCATCGTCTTCGCGTTCGCTGGCGCGTCCGCTTTGGCGAGCGCGACCTTCGGCGGGGCCACGTCCGGCGGCGTGAGCGAGCTGTTCGTTCACATCTTCGGCTCCATCGCTGTCGGCGCCGTCATCGGTCTCATCTTCTGGCTTTACCTGAAGCGCGTCGGGCAGCGCATCGCGCTCTTCGTCTTCGCCATTTGCTTCGTCAGCGCCGAAGTCGGTACGCGCCTGCATCTCGATCCGCTCCTCATGTGCCTCACGGCAGGGCTCTTCATCGAGAACTTCACCGACATCGAAGGCCAGAAGCTCATTCACGAGATGGAGATCGCCTCGGTGCCGGTCTTCGCCCTGTTCTTCGCCGTCGCCGGCGCCGGTCTTCACTGGCACATCTTCCGCCTGGTGGCGCCCATCGCGCTCTTGCTGTCGGTCATTCGCGCCGCCGCGATGATCGCGGGCGCACGCGTGGGGATGGCCATCGGTAACGTGCCGCTCGAGCATCGCCGGACGATCCCCTACGGCTTGCTCTCGCAGTCGGGCATCGCCATCGGCCTGTCGGTGCTGATTCACAAGACCTTCCCCGGTTGGGGCGAAGGCGCCGCGGCGTGCCTGCTCGGCTCCGTCATGATCAACGAAGTCGTTGGCCCCGTGCTCTTTCGCGCCGCCATGATGCGCACCTCGGAAGCGGGCCAAAGGGCCCCCGTCGCCGGCGGCCACTGAGCGGCCTCTTCGTCGGGCGTGGAGAATTCCGCGCTTCGCTTCGGCTGAGGCGTGTATGTTCCCCCCAACGGCCTCGGACCGAGCCGTTTGCGTAAGGAGATCGAGGCGATGCCGCTCGACATTTCGATTCATGCGGGAGCGATTGGCGAACAAACGGGCGATCTTTTGATCGTGGGCCTTTGGGCCTTTGCCCTCGGAAAGAAGGGCACGTATCCGGCGCCCGTGTTGGCGGCCGAGAAGGTCCTCGGCGGGAGCCTCTCAGCGCTCCTCGCGAAGGAAGAGTTCACGGGCAAGAAGGACCAAGTCGTCTCCGTGCAGCCGCTCGCGGCTGGGGCGCCGAAGGTCGTGCTCTGCGGCCTGGGCGAGCGAGCCAGTGCGAAAGATGGCGACCTCCGAACCTTCGCGGCCAAGGTGGCCCGCATGGCGCTCGCCGAGAAGGCGAAGAAGCTCGTCGTTGCGCTTCCCGACGGGCTCGACGCGCGCCTCCGCCCCATCGCCGAAGGTCTCGAGCTCGGCGCCTACCGCTTCACCAAGTACCTGACCGGTGACCGCGCGCCGAAGGAGCTCTTGGAGGCTGTCGCTCTCATCGTCTCCAAAAAGCCGCTCGTTCAATCGAAGAAAGACGTGGCCACTGGCAAGGACGTGGCCGCCGCCGTGAACCTGGCGCGCGACCTCTCCAACGAGCCGCCGAACACCCTCACGCCGGCCGCGCTCGCGGCAGAGGCGCAGAAGCTCGCCAAGGCCACGGGCCTCGAAGTTCAAGTCTTCGACTACAAAGAGATCGTCAAACGCGGCATGTCGCTCATTGACGCCGTGGGCCGCGGCAGCGAAAATCCCCCGCGCCTCGTGCACCTCGCCTACGTGCCGAAGAAGCCCAAGAAGACCCTCGTCTTCGTGGGCAAGGGCATCACCTTCGACACCGGCGGCATCAGCATCAAGCCCGCGCAGGGCATGCAAGAGATGAAGCACGACATGTCCGGCGCCGCCAACGTCGTCGGCCTCATGGCGGCTGTCTCCGCGCTGAAGCCCAACGTCGCTGTCCACGGCATCTTCGCCGCGGCGGAGAACATGCCCGACGGCAACGCCTACCGGCCTGGTGACATCTGGGGCTCGCTCGACGGCAAGACCGTCGAGATCGTCAACACCGACGCCGAAGGCCGTCTCATCCTGGCAGACGCGCTCGCGTACGCGCGAGAACTAGGCGGGGACCTGCTCGTCGACAACGCGACGCTCACCGGCGCCTGCGTCGTCGCGCTCGGCACGACCTGCAGCGGCTACTACGCAAACACCGACGCGGCCAACAGCGAGTTCGCTGCCGCGCTCAAGGCCTCCGGCGAGCAAATGTGGCGCATGCCCCTCCTCGAGGAGCTCAAGGACCAACTGAAGAGCGACGTCGCCGACATCAAGCACACGGGCGACCGCTGGGGTGGCTCCATCTCGGCCGCGCTCTTCCTGCGCGAGTTCATCGGCGCGACCAAGAACTGGGTCCACGTCGACTTGGCCGGGCCTGCGTCCACGGAGCGCGTCTACGGCTGGAACCCCAAAGGCGCGACGGGACACGGCGTCCTGACGTTCCTCTCCATCGTCGAGCGCGCCGCCGGCAAGGGCTGAGGCCGGCCCCCGGACGGCCCCCAGGGAGCGTGCTATAGGCCCCGCGTCATGACGCTCGGCCCCGCACCCACTCCCCGCAACGTCGAGCTCGAGCTGCGCCTCACACGCCAAGTGGGGCGCGCCATCGGCGATTTTTCGATGATTGAAGACGGCGACCGCGTGCTGGTCGCCGTCAGCGGCGGCAAGGACAGCTACACGCTGCTCCACATCCTCCGGGCGTTGCAGAAGCGCTCCTCGGCGCGCTTTGCCCTCAAGGTCGTCAACATCGACCAGGGTCACCCGGGATACCCGGGGCACCTGCTCCGCGACTACATGGCGCGCGAGGGCTACGACTTCTCGATGGTCGCCGAGGACACGTACTCGATCGTCAAAGAGAAGGTCCCCGAGGGCAAGACGACTTGTTCGCTCTGTTCACGCCTTCGCCGCGGGATCTTGTACCGAATCGCAGCCGAAGAGGGGTGCACCAAGATCGCGCTCGGGCACCATCGCGACGACGTGCTGCAGACATTCATGTTGAACGTCCTCTTCGCTGGCCAGCTCTCCGCGATGCCGCCGAAGCTCGTCGCCGACGACGGGAGGAACGTCGTCATTCGCCCGCTGCTCTATTGCGCAGAAGAAGACATCCGTGACTTTTCGGAGCGGATGGAGTTTCCGATTCTGCCGTGCGATCTGTGCGGATCGCAGGAAAATCTCCAGCGCAAGGTCGTCGGGCGGATGCTCGACGGCCTCGAACGCGAGCGCCCCGGGACCAAGTCCATCATGCTTTCGGCCCTCGGCAACGTCCGCCCGAGTCAGCTGCTCGACCGCGAACTCTGGAGCCGCCTCAGTTTGCCATCGGCGGCCGGACTAGGCCAAGGCGAGCCCTCTCAGCGGCCCACCCAGCTCGTCACCCAGCTGCCCTCTGACCTCGTGCCGGCGTCAGCGCTCAACCGTCGGCCGCTCGCATGACCGGCGCTCGCGCTGTATAGGTCAGGCATGGTGGATGCGGACACCGCGGAGAGCGCCGAGCGGCCGGAAGCGCCGCGCTCGTTCATCTCGCGCGTGGCTGACATCGGCTCCGTGGCGCAGGCGAGCGTTCCTGCCGCGTACGCGTGGGCCGTGACCGTGGCCCCCGTGGCTTGGGCGCGCGGTGGCACCACTTCGCTGCGCGTGCTGGCGCTGTCCGGACTTGCGACGATCGGCGCCGCCATCCTGCTCGAGGGCCGAGGACGAGCCAAGGCGGCGCGGCTCGTCTCCGTGTGGGGGTTGGTCATCACCAGCGCGCTCGTGTGGAGCCTCGCCACGCCACGCGTCGACCTCATGCGCGGCATCAGCGGTGTGCTCGGATGGGGGCTCTTCGCGTACGCGTCCGCGGCCCCAACCTTTCGGCGCTCCTCGGCCGAGCCCCGCTTCGACGAAGCCGACGATCTCCGACCTCGCGCGACGTCACCGTCGGGTGATCGCTACTACGTGCTCTCGGCGGCGGTGTGCGCGGTCGCGCTCCAGCTCGTCGGCTGGGGGCCGATGGTGCCCGAGCGCGCGCTGCTCGTTCGGCTCGTGACGCTCGCCGCATCGGTGGCGCTCGTTTCGCAAGTTACGAACGTGGCACTCGCCCGCCACAAGCGCGGTCGCGCCGCGGCGCCATCGACGCGCCGACGGGCCGTCGTCGTCGCGCTTTCGGGAGTCGTGCTCGTCGCGATACTCGGCATCGTCGTCGCCTTCGTGCGTTGACGCTCCGCGCTTTGGGAAACATCGCGCCCGACCTTCGGATATTCTCCGGCGGTCATGCACGCGTTTGACATCGTGGCCCTGGCCCTGCTTGCGGGCGCCTTCGTGGCGTTCGTGCTCGGCAGCGTCGCCTTGACGCGCTCCGAGGACCTCCTTGGGTTCTATTGGTTGATCGCCGGCGCCGTCGCCGTTCGTGGAGCCACGCACATCGCCCGCTCCGGCGTGAAACGATGAGGCTGTGTCGTGGGATGGCTCGCCGGATGGCTCGCGCGACCGGCCCGATGGTCCTCGTGGCGCCGTTCGCTGCTCTGGCGTTGGCGTCGTGCGGCGGCAAGGAGGTCGAGCGACCGCGCCTCGACCTCGCGCTGCCGGCTGCCACGGACCAAGTCGCTCGCGCCGGGACCTACGTGGTGACACGGGGCATGCTCGAGGCAGCCGTTCGAGCGCGCGCCGTCTCCAAGGAAGTCGCCCTGCGAGAGTTGCTCGACGATGCGGTGCTCGCTCAAGTGGGCGCCAGCGAGGCCCTCGACCTACGCGAAGACGTGCGACGAAACCTCGATGCGGCGCTAGCGCGCCAGGTGGTGCGTCGCCTCCGCGAGGCGGCTGAAGCGAAGGGGCCCCTGACCGACGAGGAGCTGCGCGAATTGACCGCCAAACACTGGCGCGAAGTAGACGTCCCGGAACGCGTCCGCGTCGTTCACCTCGTCGTTCGTCGCCCCGCAAACAGCGCCGACAACGCCCGCGCGGAGCGCGCGGCAGCCGCCATTCGTGAGGTCCTCCTCCAGGCCAACACCGCCGACGACTTCCTCACGCTCGCAAAGCGGGCCGCCGCTGAGCAGGAAAAGACGGGCCTTAAGGTCGTGGCCGAGCGCCTGCCGGCATTCGCCCACGATGGGCGCAGCTACGAGGGCGACGACGGCGCGATGGACGGAACGTTCGCTGCGGCGGCCTTCGCGCTTCCTGTCGGCGGGACAAGCGTCGTCGCAGAGACGACCTTCGGCTGGCACGTGATTCGGTGTGTCGAGCGCCTCGCGGCGATGCCCGTCTCTGCCGAGCGCCGGCGCGAATTGTTTCGGCCCGAAGCGGTCGCGCAACGTGCGCGAAGGAGCTACGAGGCCGTCGTGAAAGCGCGGCAGAGCGCGACGCCGCCGAGGCGGGAGACGTACCTGGAGACCGCGCTCGCGTCTGTGCCGCTGTCGTCGGAGGTCACGCGACCGTGAGGCGACAGAGTGACGCGCCGGGCATGCGAGAGCGCCGCTCCGGTCGAGCGGTGAAGCCCGAGCGCGATCAGGCGCCGAGCGCGTTCACCATGATCCTGGACGATCTCGTCGCGCGCGTTCCCGGCGCCATCGCGGCCGCGCTCGTCGACGCCGAAGGCGAGACCGTCGACTACGCCGGGTGGCTGACGCCCTTCGACGTGAAGATCGCGGCGGCGCACTGGCGGATCATCCTCAACCAGCTCGACGCGCTCTCGTGGATGGGCACGACGCGCACGCTCGTCGTGCGCGGCACGACACGGAGCACCTTGGCGCGGGCCCTCTCCGAGGGTTATGCCGCCGTCCTCGTGCTCGCGCGGCGCGCCGGCTTCGTCATGCCTGAGCGTGCCTTCTCGGCGTGCGAAGTCGCGGTGGCCATCGAAGCCGGGTGGCCGATGCCACCGCGCGCCGCCCGCTGGTTCCCGGTCCTCGTGGAGGTCGACGCACGCCGCCGTCCCGTGAGCATCGTCTACGGCGGCCTCGCGGAGGCGGTCGAAGTGCTCGGTCGCCTCGTCGAGGCCGAGGGCCGCGCCTCCCTTAGGCAGCAGGCGTTCCGCGTACGCTTGGCGTCGGGACCAGAGATCACCATCGTGCGCG